>DASXOU010000028.1:0-12851 GCA_036494045.1 Polyangia bacterium
TCTCGAGGTACACGCCGGCGGCCTGATCGCGATGACCGATGGCGATGACGCTGCGCTCGATCGTCTCGCCGGCATCTTCCCCGGCGCGCTCTACGTCGAAGTCGGCCGCCACCACGACGCCGCCGAGGAGCGGCGCAACCGCGCCCGCGTCGCCATCGCCCGCGCGCACAAGCTGCCGCTCGTGGCCACCAACGACGTCCGCTATGCCCGCCCCGGCAATGTCGACCTGTGCGACGTCCTCACCTGCATCCGCGAAAAGACCACGCTCGACAGCGCCGGCACGCTCCTGCAAGCGAACGCCGAGCGCCACCTCAAGTCGGCTGCCGAGATGCGCATGCTCTTCCGCGATCTGCCCGAAGCCGTCGACAACACGCTGGCGATCGCCGCGCGCGCCAGCTTCACGCTCGAAGATCTCGGCTACAAGTTTCCGCACTATCCCGTCCCCGGCGGCGGCAACGAGCAGGAATATCTCGCGCACCTCGTGGCCGAAGGCGCGCGCGATCGCTATCGCCCACTGACGCCGCGCGTGCAGGCGCAGATCGATCGCGAGCTCGCCCTCATCGGCAGGCTCGAGCTCGCCGGCTACTTCCTCATCGTCTGGGACATCGTCGACTATTGCCGTCGCCGCGGCCTGCTCGTGCAAGGGCGCGGCTCGGCCGCCAACTCCGCGGTCTGCTACGCGCTCGGCATCACCGCCGTCGATCCCATCGGCATGGAGCTGCTCTTCGAGCGCTTCTTGTCCGAGGAGCGCGGCGAATGGCCCGACATCGATCTCGATCTCCCATCGGGTGATCGCCGCGAAGACGTGATCCAATACGTCTACAAGAAATACGGCGAGCGCGGCTGCGCCATGACCGCCAACTGCATCACCTACCGCCCGCGCTCGGCGGTGCGCGAGATCGGAAAGGCGCTCGCGCTCACCGGCGCCGAGATCGATCGCCTCGCCAAGCGCATCGGCCCCTACGAGTTCCAACCCGCCGACGACACGCTCGCCGAGCAGGTTCGCGGCGCCGGCCTCTCGGTCGACGACGGCCGTACGCGCCATCTTCTCAGGCTCGCCGGCGAGCTCATGGGCCTGCCGCGCCACATGGGCCAGCACTCGGGCGGCATGGTGATGTGCGCCGGCCGCCTCGACGAGGTGGTGCCGCTCGAGCCGGCGTCGATGCCCGGCCGCGTCGTCGTGCAGTGGGACAAGGACGACTGCGCCGACATGAAAATCATCAAAATCGATTTATTGGGCCTGGGAATGATGGCAGTTTTGGCCGACGTCGTGCCCATGATCAAGCAGCATTACGAGGTCGAAATCGATCTCGCGCATCTCCCGCAAAACGACGAAAAGACCTATTCGATGATCCAAAAGGCGGATACCGTCGGCGTCTTTCAGATCGAGTCGCGCGCGCAGATGGCCACCTTGCCGCGCATGAAGCCCGATCACTTCTACGACCTGGTGGTCGAGGTCGCCATCATCCGCCCCGGACCGATCGTCGGCCAGATGGTCCATCCCTACTTGAAGCGCCGCGCCGGCCGCGAGCCGGTCGTCTACGCCCACCCGTCGCTGGAGCCGATCTTGGAGCGCACGCTCGGCGTGCCGCTGTTTCAAGAGCAGCTCATGCGCATCGCCATGGTCGCGGCCGGCTTCTCCGGCGGCCAGGCCGAGGAGCTGCGCCGCGCCATGGGCTCCAAGCGCTCGCAAGAGCGCATGCGCGCGCTCGAGGTCGAGCTGCGCGCGGGAATGACCAAGAACGGAATATCGGGAAAGGCGCAGGACGACATCGTCCTCGGTATCAAATCATTCGCGCTCTATGGATTTCCCGAGAGCCACTCGGCCAGCTTCGCCTTATTGGTATATGCGAGCTGCTATCTGAAGGCGCATTATCCAGCGGCATTCTTCGCGGCGCTGCTCAATAATTGGCCGATGGGCTTTTATCACCCGGCGTCGCTCATCACCGATGCCAAGCGGCGCGGTGTCGCGCTGCGCCCGATCGACGTCACCCGCTCCGATTGGCTGTGCACGCTCGAGCGCAGCGGCGGTTGCGACGGCGCGCTGCGGCTCGGCCTACGCTACGTCGCCGGGCTCAAGGAGGCCGTCGGCGAGCGCCTGGTGCGCGCGCGCGCCGAGCGGCCGTTCGCCTCGGTGGCCGACGTCGCCCAGCGCACCGGCGCCAGCCCCGCCGAGATGACCACGCTGGCCTCGGTCGGCGCGCTCAACGCCGTCGCCGACGGCGCGCTCACCCGGCGCCGCGCACTGTGGCAGACCTCCGCGCTCGGCAAGAGCGGCAACGCGCTCTTCGCCGGCGTCGCCGACGCCACCAAAGGCGCCGACGCCACGCCGCTCGGCGAGATGACCATGAAGGAGCGCATCGCCGCCGACTTCGCCGGCTCGAGCATGAGCATCGGCCCGCATCCGGTGTCGCTCCTCCGCCCGCTCTTGGCCGCGCGCGGCATCCGTCGCGCCGCCGATCTCGCCGACGTCCCCGACGGCACGCGCGTCGAAGCCGCCGGCACCGTCATCGTGCGCCAGCGCCCCGGCACCGCCAAAGGGTTCTTCTTCATCACCCTCGAAGACGAGACCGGCTTCGCCAACGCCATCGTCACGCCGCAGCGCTTCGCCGCCCAGCGCACGCTCCTCACCACCGCGCCCGCGCTGATCGTCGGCGGCATCCTGCAGAATCAGGACGGCGTCGTCAGCATCAAGGCCGACCGCTTCGCCCGGCTCGCCGAGATCGGCGCCGCCGCGCCGGCACACGACTTCCACTGATTCGATGATGGGAACGCCCGATGCGCTAGCACGCGCGATGCACAGGATCCGGGTATGCGCACCATCATCGCTGTCGCGTTCGTCACCGCCACGCTCGCCGGATGCGCCTCGTTCAACCGCTCGACCGGCGTCAACGGCGGTCCGGTCATGGCCGGCGAGACCAAGTCGCAGTCCGCCGAAGCCGGCGCCGACTACGACGACATCGCCACCAGCGGCAGCAACCCCGACGATCCCGCCGCCACGCTCGCCCCGCGCTAGAACCAGCTCTGGTCGCGCGCGCGATTAGGGATTGGGCGCGCCGAACGTGCTCGCTGCGCTGGCGTTCCAGTCCGCGGCCGATTTCGTCTGCACCAACGTGCCCGCCGGATTCTTGCGCGCCACCGACGTCGCCGTGGTCGATCCGTTGGTCTTCCACGACACCGAGATCGTCTCGGCGCTCGGCGTCGTCGTGAACGTGCACGGCGTGCCGTCGCCGTTGCCGCAATCGGCCGGCGTCCACGTCCCCGCCGCCTGCGCCGCCTGCAGCTCGCCCGGAAATCCCGACGGCGACTTGCCCAGCGTCGTGAATGGCACGACGTCCTGATAGGTGCCGTCGGGCTGCACGACCGCGAGCAGGCGATCGGAGTTGGTGATGCCGCTCGTCGAGATCATCGTCGTCGAATCGACGAGGTCCCACGCGTTCGGAAAGCAAGTGGGCGCTGCGCTCACGCAGCCGGCCTTGCCGTTCACGTCGTTCGTCTCGTTGGTTACGCCGGCCACCGGATTCAAGTGCACGACGATGAGATCGTCGACGGCCACGGCCAGCGCCGGCAGCACCGCCAGCGTCGTCGGACTCGCGAAGTCCTGCTGTAGCACGATGCCGCTCGTGTTGCCCGCGGCCGTCACGCGCAGCTCGACGAGATCGTGCCCGCCCGTGATGGTCTGATTGACCTCGTTGATCACGAGCTGCGCCGGCGTCGTGTAGCCGCCGAAAGTCGCCGTCGTGTGCGCCGCATCGAGCGGCACGTCGAGAAGATCGTGCAGCGTCGTCGCCGCCGTCACCGTGTAGGTCGACAGCGGCGTCTGCACCGACGTCGTCAGCGTCACGAAGCGGCCGCTCAGCGTCGCGCCGGTCACCGTCAAGCCGCCATCGATCATGAACTGCGAGCCGTCGGACATGAATGTCGACGGCTTGATGTTGCGCGTGAGCTTCACGCGCACCGTCGTCGCCGTGGTCCCGACCGCCGACGCAACCCTCGGCGCCGGGCAGTTGCTGATCGCGATGTCCGCCGCCACCCACGCGCTCGGCTGCGGCGTCTTATCGTCGCGCCACAGCGGCACCCCTTCGACCGTGAAGCTGCACGTCGCCACTGCGTCGATCTGGTCCTGCAGCACCGACGGCAGCCGCATCTCCAGCGCCGTCGCATTCATGTCGGGGATGCCCATGCCCATCGTCGTGACCACCGCTTGCACGCTGCCGATGCCCGACGAAGAGAAGTTGCCGGCGATGGTGCCGCTCATCTTGATGAGCGTGCCTTCGTAGTTGTCGAGCATCGACACCAGGTCGCTCTTGTTGCTCACGTCCTGCGTATAGCTGCTGACGTCGAAGCCCTGCGCGCTGCGCGACCAGCCGCTCAGCGCCGTGACCATGTGCAGGCCGACGTCGGAGCCGGTGCCCTTGAGCGGCGCCACGCCCGTGACCGTGAAGCTGACCGTGTCGCCCACGACCGGCGCCGGCGTCGGCGTCGCCGGATCGACGGCGATGAAGATGGCCGGCCCCGTCGGATGATCCTGCACGAAGAAGCCCGCCGGATCGGTGCCGACGAGCGGATGCAGATAGGTGACCACGACGTTCACGAGCGGCAGATCGAGCGCGCCCGCGTCGAAATTGACCATGCCCGCGTTGATCGCGTTCTTGACCGCCTGGATCTGATCGACCGGCGTCATGTCGGGCGGCAAGCGCATCGACATGTCGTCGCCGCCTTCGGTCGCCGTCATGTCGTCGCCGCCCGGCATCGAGAAGTCGCGCACGTTGTCATTGTTGTCGCCGCACGCCGACAGCGTCAGCGCGCCCGTAAGCAGGATCACAGCCAGGTTTCGCATTTGCACCGGCCATACCCGAAACGGCGGATCGAACGCAATCGACGTTTGCGCAAACTTTCGACGCGCGCGCTATTCGCCGATCGCCTTCATCACGAGCCGCTTGGCGCGCCGTCCGTCGAATTCGAAGTAGAAGATCTGCTGCCACGGCCCGAGGTCGAGCTTGCCCTTGGTGATGGGCACGATCACCTGGTGCCCGATGAGCAGGTTCTTGAGGTGCGCGTCGCCGTTGTCCTCGCCCGAGTGATGATGGCGATACTCGGGCCCGTCGAACGGCCCCGCCGGCGACGGCCCCGGCGCCAGCTTCTGCACCCACGCTTCGATGTCGGCGTGCAGCCCGGGCTCGTCGTCGTTGATGAACACGCCGGCGGTGATGTGCATCGCGCTCACGAGCAGCATGCCCTCGGCGATGCCGCTTTCGCGACAACAGGCCGCCGCATCGTCGGTGATGCGCACGAGCTCGCGCCGCTTCTTGGTCTCGAACGTGAAGTACTTGGTGTGCGCCTTCATGGCGCGCGATGTTACTGCGTGATCGGCGTGCGCGTGCAATCCTGCTGGTGGAAATTGATGCGCGTGCCGCCGTCGACCATCTCGAAGTCGCTCGGCTGCATCGAGCCGATCGCCGTCGGCGCCAGCACCGACGCGATGTCGTCGGTGGCCGAGATGTACGGATTGCCGCCGTCGGCGACGAACATGCCGTACTTCTTGAGCGCGGCGGCGACTGTGCGCGCGGCGTCGCTCGGCAGCGTCGATTCGTCGAACGACGACTTCAAGCGAATGCGCGCGCCGTAGGGCAGCGTGGTGGCGCCGCCCGTCGGCCCGCCGAGATGCGTCGATGGATGCAGATATACGTCGGCGCGGATGCGATCGTTGGGGATCGTGAAGCGCATGGCGTGATTGACGACGCCCGCCTGGATCTCGCTCGTCTTCAAGATCAGCGTCGCCATCGGCAGGTCGGCGGCGTCGGCGCCGTTGCAGCCGTCGCCGCGCGAGAACGTCGCGCCCACCGTCGCCGGGTTGGCCCAGTAATCTTGCCGCCGCCGCAGGCGGCCGCCAGCATGCACCCGACGATCACGCCGACGGGTGTTCGCATGATTCTATTTTATACTGCCTCGGTGTTCTCGTCGCGCCTCCCCGCGTCGCTCGCGCACAACCGCATCGCCGTCGCCGTCGACGAGCGCCGCGCCTCGGCGCACGCGCACGGCACGCCCCTGTTCGATCTGACCGAGACCAACCCGACGGTCGTCGGCCTCTCCTATCCCGCCGCCGCCATCCGCGCCGCGCTCGCCGCGCCCGGCGCGCTCGTCTACGAGCCGACGCCCAAGGGCCTGCCCGCCGCGCGCGCCGCCGTCGCCGCCTACTACGCGCGCCACGGCGTCACCGTCGACGCCGAGCGCGTCACGCTGACGGCGTCGACCTCCGAAGCCTACGCCTGGCTCTTCAAGCTCTTGTGCGATCCCGGCGACGAAGTGCTGGTGCCGTCGCCGAGCTATCCGCTCTTCGATCACCTGGCAGCGCTCGAGAGCGTGCGCCCCGTCGCCTATCCGCTGCGCTATCACGGCGGCTGGTTCCTCGACGTCGAGGAGGTGCGGCGCGCGCTCACGCCGAAGACGCGCGCCATCCTCGTCGTCAACCCCAACAACCCGACCGGCTCGTTCTTGACCCGCGACGAAGCGCGCGCGCTCGCCACGCTCGCCGCCGCGCACGATCTGGCGCTCGTCAGCGACGAAGTCTTCGCCGACTACGCCTACGCGCCCGATCCGGCGCGCGCCGTCACGCTCGCCGGCGATTCGCCCGCGCTCACGTTTTGCCTGAGCGGCCTGTCGAAGCCGGTCGGCCTGCCGCAGCTCAAGCTGGGCTGGATCGTCACCGGCGGCCTGCCCGCGCGCGTCGCCGAAGCCGAAGCGCGCCTCGAGCACATCGCCGACACCTACCTCTCGGTCGCCGCGCCGGTGCAGCACGCCGCGCCCGCCTTGCTCGCGCTCGTCGACGACGTCGGCGCGCGCATCCTCGCGCGCGTGCGCGAAAACCGCGCCACGCTCGCCGCCGCGCTCGCCGGCTCGGCCGCGCAGCTCCTCGACGCGCAAGGCGGCTGGTCCGCGGTAGCACGTTTACCGAGTACGCACACAGAGGAGGAGTGGACGCTCGCGCTCCTCGACCAAGGCGTGCTCGTGCACCCCGGCTTCTTCTTCGATCTTCCGCCGACGACGATCGTGGTGAGCCTCCTGGTCGCGCCCGCCACGCTCGCCGCCGCACTGCCGTCGCTGCGTGCGCTCGTCTGATCGCGCGCGTCTGCTACACTCGACGCGATGGTGTGCGAGTCGCATCGTACCGCGCCCGCCGCGCGCCAATGCACGCGCTGCCAGCGGCTGTGGTGCGCGCTCTGCGTCAAGCAGCTCACCATCGGCGGCAAGCTCCTCGAGGTCTGCGTCAAGTGCGGTGGCCGCCTGCAAGAGCCGACGGTGCTGCCGGCGCCGCCCGACTACGACCTCGCCGAGCTGCTCCGGCGCCCATTCTCCGCCGACGGCCTCATCACCGCCGCCGCCATTGCGCTGCCCGGCGCGCTTCGCTTCATCCCCGGCTTCGGCGGCCTGTTGCAGCTCATCTATTACGCGGCCGTCGCCGCCTACTACTTCCAGATCATCGGCTACGTCGGCAGCGGCGGCCAGGGGCTGCCCGGCCCGTCCGACGCCGGCGACACGCAAGGCGCGCTCTTTTTCACCGCGCTGCGCGGCCAGCTCTGCATCGCCGTCGGCCTGGCGCCGTTTCTGCTCTGGCACTATCTCGCGCACGACGCCGGCGGTGCGCCCATCGCGCTCGCCACGCTCGTCGCCGGCATGACCTACCTGCCGGCCGTGCTCATCGCCGTCGTGCTCACCGACTCGACGCTGGGCGCGCTCTATCCGGTCGCGTGGGTGCAGATCATCGCGCGCGCGCCGCGCTCGTATGCGCTCCTCGTCGGCATCTTCGCGCTGTCGATCGTCGCCTTCTTCGGCATCACGCTCCTCGCCGCCGCCGCCGCCGGCTTCATTCCCATCCTCGGCGCCTGGCTCGTCGCCACCGTCGCCAACCTCATGCTCTTCGCGCAAGCGGCGCTGGTGGGCGGCTTTCTGCGACGGCACGCGCAAGACTTCGGCTACGCGTGATATCGTCGCCCGATGCTGCAATCGCTCACGCTCCTCGCCATCGTCCTCAAAATAGCCACGCTCGCACCCGAGGGCTCCGCGTGGATGAACCTGTTCCACAAGTGGCAGGCGAAGGTCGAGCAGCGCTGCGAGGGGCGCGTCAAGATCAAGTTCTACGCCGGCGGCGTGATGGGCGACGAGAAGGACGTGATCCGCAAGATGCACGCCGGCCAGCTCGCGGGCGCCGCCATCACCGGCATCGGCCTGGCGATGATCAACCCCGAGGTGCGCGCGCTCGAGGCGTCGCGCACCTATGCCGAGCTCGATCACGCGCGCGAGCGGCTCGATCCGCTACTGCGCAAGAAGTTCGACGAGAAGGGTTACCTGCTCATGGGCTGGGGCGACGTCGGGCCGGTGCACATCTTTTCGCAGCGGCCGATCCGCTCGCTCGATGATCTGCGGCTGACCAAGCTCTGGCAGTTCGGCGACGATCCGCTCACCAAGCAGACCTTCGAAGCGCTCGGCCTGCACGGCGTGCCGATGGGCGTGCCCGAAGTGCTGCCGTCACTCGCGACCGGATCGATCGACGCCTTCTTCGGCTCGCCGCTGTCGACGGTGGCGCTGCAGTGGTCGGCGCACGCGAGGTACGTGACCTCGGCGGTCATCGGCATGGCCACCGGCGCGACCGTCTTGACCAAGGCCGCGTGGGCGCAGGTCGAGCCGCGCGATCAATCGATCATCGTCGAGGAGGCGAAGTCGATGGAGGCCGAGGTGACCAAGCAGGTGCGCGACGACAACGCCAAGGCGTTCGAGCAGCTGCAGAAGAAGAACGGCCTGCAGGTGGTGCCGACGCCGATCGAGATGCAGCGCGACGTGCAGAGGCGCGTCATGGCCATCGCCGACAAAGCGAACGCGCAGTTCTCGAGAGAATTTCAGATCGAGGTGGTGAAGCTGCTCGAGGAGTACCGCAAGGCCCATCCGGGCGAGCTACCCGAGAAGTAGACGAAATAATATTTCGTATTACGCAGCGCGGTCGCGCTGGATGACCGGCTCGTCCGGCTCGATGCCGTCGTCCTCGAGCTCTTGTGCCGGCAGCCGTTCGGTGACCATTCCGACATCCCACGGATCCGGGTCGCTGATCACGCTGATGCCGGTGACGATGACTTTGTCGCTCATTGCCCGATCCCTCCCGGCCCGACCGTAGTGCATGGCCGGTGCCGATTTTGGATCCCGCAGACGACGCGGTTTTGCGTCAGGTGGCGTTGTCAAGCGGGGTGAAATGACCCCGGCCAAGACGCACCGAATGGTGCCGGTTTCCCCTGGGGCGGCGGACTCCATCTGGGCGGTCTGTTGTCCTCAGGTAAGATACCGTGAGACTAGTGGTTTTTGGTGACGGCGGAAAAGTGCAAGCAGGCCCACGAAGGCGCCGAGAAGGAAGGTCGCGCCGCCGTCGGTAGCGCGGCCGGCGACGCCGGATCCGACGCTGCAGCCGTGGTGCGCGGCGGGCGTGCCGCCGCTGCCGGCTTCGGGGTTGCCGGCGCCGCCCGCGCTGCCGCCGCTGCCGTCGCCGGGCGTGCCGCCGGCATCGGCGACATGGATGGTCGCGCGAAACGTGTCGCCGAACCAGGCGACGCCATCGCGCACCATGCGGGCGCCGAAGACGTAGTCGCCGGCGCTCGACGGCGCGGTGATCGCGAACGTGAAGGTCGAGTCGCCGCCGGGCGCGATCGCGGCGGGTAGCGTAATGCGCGCGTCGGCCGTCGAGTTGGCGTAGCCGTTGCCGTCGGGCACGAAGGTGAAGGCGTTCGCCACCGCCGCCGACGGACAGCCGGGCGCGGCGCCGAGCCGCTCCTGGTCCGCTTCGCTCCAGGTGGCGCCGCCGGCGTTGTGCACGGTCAGCGTCACGGTCTGCGTTTGACCGGGCGCCAGCGTGGAGGGCGCATCGGCGCTCGCGAAGGACGCTGCGAGCGTCGGCGGATATTTCGCGACCGCGGCGGTGAAGGCGTCGTAGTCGGGCCGCCGATCAGCTGCTGCGAGCCCGTCGGCGTCGAAGAGGCCGTAGCGCCCGTTCGGAAAGTCCTGATAGGTGAACCAGAACGCGGCGGCGACGTTGCCGTCGGCTGCGTAGGTGTCGAACGCGGCCGTCAGAAAATCGGACTGCTGCTGCGCGCTCACTTGATCGATCGTCCAGCCGAACTCGGTGAGCCACAGCTTCTTGCCGCCCGCTTGATCGTCGGCGGCCGACACCGCGGACCAGATGGCGTCGAGGTTGGTCTGCGTCGCCGACGCGATCGACGACGTCGTCGCCGCCGAAGACTGCCCGACGTAGACGTGGTAGCCGACGCCATCGTAGGGCCAGCTGCCGACGTTCTCGTGCATCCAATCCCAGGCCAACGAGCCGCGTCCGGCGGCGACGACCTGGTTCCAATAATCGCTGGCGTCGGTGTCCTCCGACGAGAAGAGCGCGCCCGAGACGATGGTGACCTGCGCGCACGGATCGCCGCTGCGATTATTGTAATATTTGGTATTAAGATATATTTCCTGCAGCTCTTTGGCGTAATACAGCGGCGAGACCGCCGGGCGCATCGAGGCGGCGTCGCGCCAGTTGTTGGGCTCGTTGAACGTCTCGTAGACGCGCACGCGATCGCGGAAGTGATCGACGATCTGCACGAACGCCGCCGCGTAGCGCTGCACGTGATCGTCGGAGTCGGGCTCGCCGCCGCCGGGCACGCTCTCGGCGCCGATCTGCCCGTAGACCTGCACGCCGTGCGTGGTCAGCTCGTCGACGAGACGATCGTAGGCGTCGAACCAGGCGAGCATTTGGGGGCCGCGCGGCGTGGCGTCGCCGGGCGCGCTCCATAGATCGAGGCGAAAGTTCACGCGCGCCCAGGTCGTGCCGGTGGCCTCGACGGCCTTGGCGGCGGCGAGCGCGCCGTTCACGTCGCCGCCGTAGATCGACGGGCCCGACAGCCCGATCTCGACGGCGCGCGCCGGCGCCGCCACGACCAGGAGCAGCGCCGGGAATAATCGGAGCATCGGTGCACGTATTAGCAGGGTGCGTGCCGCGCGCTGCGTCGCGCGCTTTCGCGCAGTTCCGGCGCGCGCGGTGAGAATCGACAGGCCGCAGTGCGCACCTGGGTTTGCAATGCTAAGGTGGACCTCATGAAAATCGGACCCCGCGTCAAGATCGGGCTCGGCATCTTCCTGGTCGTCGGGCTCCTCGCCGGTTGGCAGGGAATCCGATTCTGGTGGTACCACGGCTACTCGACCGGAGAGCGCACCGGCATCGTGCGCAAGCTGTCGGTCAAAGGCACGCCGCTGTGCAAGTACGCCGAGGGCGAATTGGCGCTCACCGGCGCGCAGGCGGGGCAGAACGTCGAGATTTGGACTTTCAGCACCGACAACAAGTCCGACGACAATCCGATCATGAAGCAGCTGCGCGAGGCCGAGCGCTCGGGCGCGCGCGTGACCTTGAAGTATCGTCAGGATCTGAAGTCGTGGTGGCGCTGTACGCCCGAAGAATATTTCGTCACGTCGGTGGAGAAGTAGCCGGCGGCGCGATCGGCGGCGGCGGCGGCGTCGGATCGCGCGGCAGGCGGATGGCGGCGCGAAAGATGCCGACGGTGTCGGCGTCGGGGCGCGGCGTGAAGTCGTAGCGCTCGAACTGCGGGCGCGGATCGTGGGCCAGCTCGTCGCCCAGCGTCGACGACGGCGCGGCTAGGAGCACCGTACCCGACGGCAGCCGCAGCTGATACGAGAGGTGGCGGTGGCCGTTGAGCACCGCGCGCACGCCCCAGCGGCCGCAGAACTTCACGAGCGGGCGCGAGTCGGCGAGCACGGTGAACTTGGCGAACACGCGCGTCATGAAGCCGGCCGACTGCTCCTCGCCGCGGCGCACGAGGTGATGGTGCACGGCGACGAGCTTGAGGCGCTGCGGACACTGGCGCGCCAGCTTCTCCAGACGCTTGTATTGCGCGCGGCCGATGCGGCCGAGCGCGTTGAGCGCGGGATGGCGCGACACGCGCGACACCGAGTTGAGCACGAAGATGACGGCGTCCTTGTCGGCGAGCGGCACGGCGACGGGGAAGAGCGCGAGCAGCTTGCCGCGCGCGGTCTCGATCTTCTCTACGTAGTCGAAAAACGCGTGGCGTTCCTTCCACCAGCGGCGCAGGCTGAGCGGCGGCACCGGCGTCGACGGCAGCGCGGCGACGAGCGGGCGCACCTCTTTTTCGGCGGCGGACCAGGCGTCGAGGAACGAGCGCGGCTCGCCGTCGACGAGGCAGACGCCGCGCTGGCCGCCGAGGGTCTCGGCGAAGGCTTCGCCGAACTTGAGCAGGTTCACCAGCTGCACGATGGCGAAGCGATCGAGGCGCAGCGCGCGCTTGCGCACGATGTGATCGACGAACGCGATGTCGTGGTTGCCGGGCACGAGCACGATGCGCGCGCCGAGCTCGCGCTCGTCGATCGAGTCGAGGAACGAGCGCCAGGAGGCAGCGGTGCCGCGATCGGTGACGTCGCCCGTGATGAGGATGACGTCGGCGTCGGAGAGCGGCGGCGCGTCGAGCACGCGCTCGAGCTGGCGGTTGCCGCCGGGATGCGCGCGCTCGACCATGCGCACGGCCGGGCCTTCGTTGACGTGCAGATCCGACAGGTGCGCGATGCGCAGGCCACCGGACGGCGGCGAGTCGAGCCACACCGGCGGGCGGCCGCCCATGCGATGGCCGCGGCCGTAGTCGGTGAGCATGGCGCCGACGAGCGCGAGGCCGCCCATGCGCCGCCAGACGTAGACGAAGAGCGCGGCGGTGATGAGACAGACGACGAGCCACAAGCCGATGAGGACGGCGAAGGCGAAGCCGTGCTGCTCGTGCGCGCCGAGCTTGCGCGCTTCG
>DASXOU010000029.1:0-4602 GCA_036494045.1 Polyangia bacterium
CGAGCGGGATCTTGCTGGTGGCCGGCGACACCGACGTGAACGTCGGGGCGTCAACGGTGATGCCGTCGCCGAGCACGCGCACCGTGCCGCTGCGGCTGACGCCGTTGAGCGACGCGGTCACCGTCACCGGCGTCGCGCTCACGGTCACGCCGGTAACCGGCACGGCGACCGAGGTGCCGTTGGCCGGGATGGTCACCGTCGCCGGCACCGTCAGCGTGCCCGTGTCGCTCGACATCAGCATGACGTCGACGGCGGTCGGCGTCGCCGCGTTGAGCACGACCTGCATCGCCGTCGGGATCGTCGGCGCGTTGGCGTACGTCGGGCCGACGCGGGTGAACCCGTTCGGCGTCACCGCGCTGACGTGCGGCGGGCCGAGGACGACGTCGGCCGGCGAGCGCGGGCCGACCTTGGTGTTGGCGTTGCGGAAGGCGACGACGCCGGTGATCGACGCGAAGTTGTCGTCGATGCCGGGCATCGCGTAGGGCAGGGCGCTGGCGCCGAAGTCGTCGATGCGCAGCCCGCCGGTGACGGCGAACTCGTTGGTCGGCGCGGTGTCACCGCCCGCCGGCGCCGGCGCCGGATCGGTCACGGTCACGTTCTGCACCTCGACGAGCACGCCCTCGAGCGTGGTGGCGCGCGCGCCGCCCGTCGCGATCTGGTCCGGCGTCACCATCACCGGCACCGCGCCCGGCATCTCCGGCGCGCCCGGGTTCTTGATGACCGGCGTGCCGCCCTCGAGCTCGATCTCGTCGTGGAAGTTGGTCACTTGCGTCGGGTTCAGGTCGACGCGGCTGCCGACGACGAGCCCGCTCGGCGGCGTACCGAACACGAACACGCCCGAGTTGTTCTCGTCGACGTAGCCCTGATCGCCCGAGATGATCTGCACGAAGTAGCCCTGCACCTTGCGTGCGCCGGCCGCGCCCGTGTACGAGAGCGACGTGACGATCGCGTTCTGCACGCCGACGAGCTGCCCCTGCAGCGACGTCTTGGTCTTGATGTCGTAGATCGACACCCAGCAGCTCTGCGTGCCCGGGTTGGCCACCATCGGGCAGGCGTCGCAAGCGTCGCCCTTGCCGTCCGCGTCAGCGTCGGCTTGATCGGCGTTCGCCACCGTCGGGCAGTTGTCCTCGCTGTTGGCGACGCCGTCGCCGTCGATGTCGTCGGGATCGATCATCGCGCAGCTCATGGCGCTGGCGTCCATCGGGCACGGATCGCAGGCGTCGCCGATGCCGTCGCCGTCCGAGTCGGCCTGCGCGCCGTTGTCGACGGGACGGATCGGGTTGAACACGGTCGGGCAGTCGTCGCTGGTGTTGGGGATGCCGTCGCCGTCCATGTCGTCGGCCGTCGCGGCGCCGGTGTAGATCGTAGAGCCGTTGACCGACACGGGCCGGCTGGGCGTGCAGGTCGGCTCGTCGGGCGGCGCGCCGTTGCAGAAGAACGCGGCGTAGCTCGACGCGTTCGCCGTCGTCAGATCGGCGAGCGACTTTCCGGCCTCGGCCATCGCGCACACCGACTTGTTGGCGCCGCACACCGCGAGCGCGTCACAGCCGGTGGCGAGCGCGTTGACCACGTCGGCATCGCCGTAGAGCGGCTTGCCGGCGCGCAAGACGAGCGTGACCGTCTCCGGCGCCGCGGCGATGACTGCGCGATGCTCCTTGTTGGTGCTGCCGTCGAAGATGGTGATGTCGCCGAAGGCGCCCGGCTTGAGCGTGCCGAGCACGTCGTCGTAGTTGACCGACGCCGCCGCGTTGCGCGTGACCATGAGCCACAGATCCTCGTCGGTGAAGAACTTGGAGAAGTAGCCCTGGTTGAGCGAATCGGCGCAGGCGAGCTCGCGGAGGAGGTTGATGGATCCCGACGGCGTCCAATCGGTGCCGAGCGCGATCTGCACGCCGAGCCGATGCGCGACCGTGACCCGCGCGGTGTCGCCGTAGAGGCGCACGTTCGAGCGCGGCGACCAGATGAGCGAGGTGCGCGTCTGCGCCATCTTCTGGTAGTCGGCCGGTTGCAACCCGACGCCGTGCACGAACGAGGTGCGCGGCGCCGAGATGTCGACGCCGCCGGGCGCGCCAGTGAGGCAGAGGAACTCGTTGCGCGCGGTGTCGTCGATGCCTTCGGACACGTGCCCCTGATAAGCGAGGTCGCTGGAGAACATGATGATCGACGGGAAGCCCTCGTAGGCGCAGCCCGACTCGAGCTCGCTCGAGCTGTCGAGCGGGAAGGTCTGATTGTCGACCTCTGTCTTGGCCAGCAGCCCCTCTTGATCTTTCTGCACGTCGAGGTTGCGCAGAAACCCGCCGACGCCGCCCGAGCCGATCTCGGAGGTGGCACCGCCGAGCACGAAGCGCAGCTCGTTCCAGTGGAGCGCATCGTCGGTGCTCTTCGACGCGTCGGGGATCTTGGTATGGCCGCGCAGGCCGAGGCGCCAGTCGTTGCGCGCCTCGTAGCGCTCGCCCGAATCGGCGGCGGGCGACTCTTGATCGTAGGTGACGTGGTCGTGCGGGTTGATGAGGCCGGGCGAGACTACGCCGGTCGGGCAGGCGATGGTCGCGGCGCCGGCGGCGGCGGCGTTGCCGGTGCAGTCGCAGTCGACGCACTGGATGACGCCGCTGGCGTCGACGAGGACCTGGCCGCCGTGGAAGATCTTGCCGGGCACGAGCACGCTGCCGCCGGTGATGAGCTCGGCCGACGTCGAGCCGGCCGTGACCGCGCAGACGCCGCTCGCCAGCGGCGGATCCGAGGCGTGCGCGCACTCGACCACGACCGGTCCGCCCGTCGGCGTCGTCGGCGTGAAGGTGCAGTTCGACTCGCAGCCGTCGCCGGTGACGTTGTTGCCGTCGTCGCACTGCTCGCCGGCCTGGACGATGCCGTCGCCGCAGCGGGCAGGTTTTGTCGAATTGCCGCATCCTGCGGCGATAAAACCGGTAAACGCGAATACACACGCGAAACGCATCGGCGCACTCAAGCACAACGGCGCGCGCACGACAAGCGAACGATCAGTGATTTTTCGACGGTGGCGCGGGCCGAACGGGTCCGATGGTCGGCGGCGGCGCTGGACGCGGTGCGCCAATCGACGAAGGCGGCGGCGCGCCGAATCCGCCGCGCCGATAGACGACGCGTCCGCCGACCATGGTCAGGAGCACCTCGATGCTGCCGATCTCATTCGGCGCCACGGCCGTCGGATCGGCCGAAAGCACGACCAGATCCGCGAGCATTCCCGGCGCCAGCGTGCCCTTTTCCGCTTCCATGCCTTCGCCGGCGGCGCTGCCGACGGTATAGGCCTCGAGCGCCTGCGCCGAGTCGATGCGCTCGACGGTGCCGAAGCCGCCGTGCGTGACCGCGAGCTGCATCGACTCGAGCGGCGAGAGTGTGCGCGGCGGCACATGGCGGCCAAGCCAGTCGGTGCCGATGCAGGTGCGCACGCCGGCGGCGGCGAGCGTGCGCATGGGAAACGCCGTGTCGCTGCGCCACTCGGGAATCATCGACGGGTTGGAGCAGACGATGATGCCGAGCTTGGCCAGCCGATCGGCTTCGGGCTTGCCGACCTCGTCGGCGTGATCGACGCGGAACAGCCGCGCTTTTTCGGGCGCGTCCTTCGACAGCCGCTCGATGGCGTCGAGCAGCGTCTTGAGCGAGTGCTTCGAGAGCACGTGCAGGACCACGCGGCGATTGGCCTTGCTCACCGAGTCGTAAACGAGCTGTAGCTCGTAGCGGCTCATGCGCGCCCAGTCGTCGTGGAAGTATTTGACGCCGTCGACCCGCACCCACTCGGGCGCTTCCCCGTGCCAGTCCGAGTGGTAGATCGGGTTGTCGAAGCGGAACCCGAAAGGCACGAAGCGCACGCGCGCGGTCAGCTCGCCGGCCTTGCGCAGCCCGTCGAACAGCTCGGGCAGCTCGTCGCAGATGAGCTGCGCCGAGGTGATGCCGAGGCGCGCCAGCTCGGCCAGAAACGCGCGCGCGCCGTCGATGAGGACGTGCGCGGGCTGCGCGTGCAGGGCGCGGTTGAGCCCGTCGTTGATGACGCGTCCGGGGATGAGGCCGTCGGGCGCGAGCTGGCTCGTGATGTGCGCCGCCGCCATCGCGCGATGGTTGACGAGCGCGCCGCGCTTGGTGACGACGAACACCGGACGGCCGAGAAAGTCGAGCTGGCTGCCCTTGGTGACGTCGGGGGGCAACATCGGCGTGGTGATGAAGAGCCACTGCCCGGCGGGACGGCCGCGCGCGCCGTCGACGATGGCGGCGAGCCACTGCTTTCGCGGCAGCTCGGGGACGTAGATGCCGAGCGCGCCGCCGAGCGTGATCGACAGCCCGAAGTGCACGTGCGCGTCGTTGAAGCCGGGGACGATGGTGCGCCCGCCGACGTCGAGGATTTCCGCGCCGGGGCCGGCGGCGCGGCGCGCGGCGGCTTCGTCGTCGCCGGCGTAGGCGATTTTGCCGTCGACGATGGCGAGCGCGCTGGCGACCGGTTGTGCCGGCGCCAGCGTCAGCGCGTGGGCGTGGGTGATGACCACGGCCAGAACGGCGGCGAGCATGGACGTGTGATCCTAGCACGCCACTTTCGCCGCGCTCTCGGCGATAACGGTGACATGCGTGGGATCGCCC
>DASXOU010000030.1:0-1977 GCA_036494045.1 Polyangia bacterium
CCGCATCGCGGTCCGCTGCCTCGGCAACTTGCGCGTGCTCGACACCGGCCGCGACGCATTCGACAAGATCGCCTTTCCGACGCCCGAGATCGCCAAGAGCCGCGGTTACTGCGACGTCATGCTCGCGCCCGACGGCAAGCGCGTCGCCATCGCCGGCCCCGACGATGCGGTGCGTTTGTGGGATCTCGCGAGCGGCACGGTTCGCGTCGTCGGACGGCACCACGGGCTCGCCAGCTCGGTGCACTTCCTGCCGTCGTCGGATCGGATCCTCTCCGGAGGCCGCGATCGCACGCTCCGCATCTGGCACCTCGACGGCACGCTGGAGCGGGTCATCGCCGCCGGCGACAACGTCTTCCCGGCGGAGGTCCAGCTCACTCGCGACGGACGCTACTTCGGCGCGGCCGGCATCGGCAACTCGATCCATCTGTGGCGCACGCCCGATCCGATCGTCATGCATCCCGTCAGCGACGGAATGTGGATGGCGCAGTCGGCCGACGGCGCCTCGATCCTGCACGCGACCTATCCCGGCCTGTTCACCATCCTCGACGCGCACACGGGCGCGGTTCGCGCCGAGACGCGAGTCGATCATGTCGCCCTCCTCGGCGCCACGCTCGCGCCCGACGGCAAGCACGCCATCTACTGGACCAACGGAAGCTCGGCGACCAACGAGCTCGGCATCTGGGATACGACGACGGCGGCGCCGAGGCGCATCGAGGTCAAGGGTCCGCTGTCGACGGCGGCCTTCGCGCCCGACGGCAGCCGCATTCTCGCGCTGCTCAAGAACGGCAGCCTCGGCACTTGGACGCTGCAAGGCGAGCTCGTCGCCTCGAGCGCGCTGCCGACCGCCGCAGCGGCGCCATCGACGCCGATGTCGCACGGCGCCGTCGGGCGCATCGCCTTCGTCGTCGGCGGCCACCACGCCGTCATCAGCGACGGCAGCGCGAGCCTGCAGCTCTACGACTGGTCGCGCTCGCAGCTCATCCGCAGCATCGCCGCCGGCGGCCCGGTGACGGCGCTGGCACTGGCGCCCGACGGCCACTCGCTGGTCGCGACCGGCCGCGATCGGCAGATCCGCGTCGTGCGCCTCGACGGCGACGGCGGCGTGCGCACCGTCGCGCGCCTGTCGGCCGCGCCGCGAGCGTTGGCGTTGACGCCCGACGGCGCCGCCGCCGCCGTGTCGCTCGAAGACGGCAGCGTGGTGGTGATCGACCTCGGCACCGGCATCGCGCGCGCCACGCTGCCGCGCGGCGACGTGGTCGGCAATCTCGCGTTCTCGCGTGACGGGCGCTGGCTGGCGACGGCGAGCGTCGACAGCGCGGTGCGCCTGTGGAGCAGCGCCGATTGGACGTTGCAGCGGCTGTTCGCGCACGACCAGACCGGCGGCGTGCGCAGCGTCGAATTCTCCGTCGACGGCGAGCGCCTCTTCTGGACCGGGATGGAGCTCGGGCTCGGCAGCGGCCGCGTGCCGCCGAATCCCGATGTGCCGGCGATGCCCGGCAAGCTGCTCGGCTGGATCGCCGAGCAGACGAGCGCCGTCGTGGCTCCGGGTCGAAATCTCGGGTCGCCCTGACGTCGAGTCGTTTTTCGCGCAACGCCGCCAGCGAGCCTGTGTCTTGAGAGCGAAGGCTGTCACTGACACCGCCACCTGGAGGCACCATGAGGAAGCTACAATGGCTCGTCGTATCCGTATTCGCAGTCGCCGCTTGCGGGCCCGTCCAAGCGCCGATTCAGGGGGACACGGACTCTCCGGAAACATCGCGCGATCGCGGCACCGTTGCTGCCGCATCGGTCGCGCAGGCTCCGAGCAAACGCGTTGGCGCGAAACCGGCCGCCAGGATGATGGCGTGTGACGCGCGCGTGCGCACCACCGCCGACGGTGCCATCGTGCCGTCGGCTGCTCCCTCCGGTCTCGGCCCCTCGGATCTGCAGAGCGCCTACCAGGTCGATCCGACTTTCGGATCGAGCGCGAGCACCATC
>DASXOU010000031.1:0-2683 GCA_036494045.1 Polyangia bacterium
GCAAGCTGGTCAGATAGCGCGTGCGCGCCGACCACTGGAACGCCAGCGCCGCCGTCGGAATCGCCATGAAGCCGTCGAGCCGCCCCGCTTCCATCGCCGCCAGCGCTTCGTGCACCGGCGTCGGCACGACATGCAGTCCCATGGCACGCGTCGTCGCGATGCCGACGTCGTCGCCATCCCAGCGCCACAGCTTGATCGCGCGCAATTCGGCGAGCGTGCGCACCGGCGTGCGCGTGAACAACACGTCCTGGCCGAGCGTGGTCACGCCGACCAGCGCGAAGCCCGACTTTTGCGCCTCCTCATCCATCGTCGGCCGCAGCTTCTGCGAGACGGCGGCCCCTTCGGCGCGCGTCGCGAACAGTCCCGGGATCGAGATCGCGCGCAGCGTCGGCGACACCTGATCGCACATCACGCCCGCCGACGCGACCGCGTCGATCTGGCCCTTGGCCATGCGCGCCGCCACTTCGGTCTCGTCGCCGGCGACAGCGCCGAGATAGAGCTTGATATGCACCGCGCCGTCGGTGCCCGCTTCGATCTCTTGCGCCGTGGTGCGCAGCTCGCGCGACCAGAGCGTCCCGTCGGGCGAGACGGCCGCCAGCTTCAACGAGCGCGGCTCGGCGGCCGCAGCCGTCGCCGTCAACGCCAACAAGCAGGCGAGCGCGCGCGTCATGGCGTCCTCCTGCCGTCGATGGCCATCGACAAGCGCAGCGTCTGCCCCTGCACGACTTTGATCTTCTTGACCACGGAGTGTTCCGTCGCCGGCGCGGCCGCGCGCAGCTCGACCGTGTGCTCGCCAATGGCGACGCGGAAGCCGAGCGTCGGCGTCGTCAATCCGGTCGGCACCCCGTCGATCCACACCTCGGCGACCTCTTGCGCCTCGACGATCAGCGTGCCGCGCGCGTGCCGCTCGGTCGTCAGATGCAGCATCACCGTCGGATCTTGATCCTCGGGCTTGAGCGCGCGCACCAGCGTCTCGTAGCCGTCGCGCTCGGCGCGCAGCTCGTGGAAGTCGTCGACGATGAGCGCCACCGTGGTCGGCGTCGTGCCGGGCACGAGGTGGCCGTCGACGTAGAGCGAAGCGCCGTCGGGCGTCGTCTGCACCTCCACGCGACGCGTCTCGGGCGGCAGCGCGACGTCGATGGCGGCGCGATCGCCTTCGGTCGTCGACAGCGAGCGCTCGACGGCGGCGTAGCCCGTCTTTTCGATGCGCACCTCGTGCTTGCCGGGGAACAGATCGCGCAGCGCGGTCGGCGTCGTCTCGGGCAACAGGCGCCCGTCGACGCTGACGCGCGCCCCCGCGGGCTGCGACGTGACGACGAGCAAGCTGCGTGGTGACGCCGGCGCCTTCTGCCAGCGCACCAACGCCACTCCACCGACGGCGGCAACGACGAGCGCGACGACCAGCGCGCCGAGCGTCAGCTGGCGCCGGCGCGCGCGCCGCTCCTCGTCGAGCAGCCGCTGCGCCGTGAGCACGACGCGCCCCGAATGATCGCGCGTGCCGACGACGCCGGCGCGCCGATCGTTCGCCGCCGCGATGTCGGCGAGCGCCGTCGCCATCGCTTGCACCGACGGAAAGCGCAGCGCCGGATCCTTCTGCAGCGCCTTGTGCATCAGCGCGTCGAGCGCGCTCGGCACGTCGGGCAGGAGCCTCCCCAGCGCCGGCGGCGCCTCGTGCATTTGCCGATAGAGGATCTGCACGTCGTCGGCGCCGCTGGCGAACGGCGTGCGGCCGGTGAGCATCTCGAAGAGCACGCAGCCGAGCGCGTAGACGTCCGCGCGGCCGTCGATCTTCTCGCCCTTGATCTGCTCGGGCGACATATACGCGGGCGTGCCGATGATCTGACCGGTGCGCGTCAGCTGCGAGTCGCCGGCGGCGGCGGCGAGCTTGGCCAGGCCGAAGTCGATGAGCTTCGGCGATTCGCCGTGCTCGGCGTCGGGCGCGAGCAGCACATTGGCCGGCTTCAGATCGCGATGGACGACGCCGGCGGCGTGCGCCGCATCGAGTCCCCAGCACAGCCGCTGCGCGATCTCGAGCGCGCGGTCGACGGCGATGGGCCCCTTCTTGATGAGATCGGCGAGCGTCTCGCCGCGCACGTACTCCATGACGATGAAGGTCGGATCGCCGACGACGAGGTCGAAGAAGCGCGCGACGTTCGGGTGCTCGATCGACGCCACCGCTTGCGCCTCGTTCTGGAAGCGCTGGCGGAACTCGGGATTGGCGAGGAGCTCCGGCCGGAGGAGCTTGACCGCCACGCGCATGCCGATGGAGATGTTCTCGGCGACGAACACTTCGCCCATGCCGCCCGAGCCGAGCGACTTGATGAGCTTGAAGCGGCCGCCGATCACCTCGCCGGCGATGAGCTCGGTGCGTCCGATCAGCTTTTCGAAGCCGTCGGGCAAGGTGTCGATGCGCGACATCCCCCCTTTAGTCTTGTCACGCACGTGGGCTGTGAAAGGTTATCACAGCGACGGACCGCGCCTCAATCGCGCGCGAGCACGTTCGCCAGCCGAAAGGTGAGCGCGACGGAGACGGTGTGGGTGACGGAGCGATAGCGCGCGGCGAAGCTGCCGGTGGCGCCGAAGAGCTCGGTCGCAACAGCCGCGAGATAGCCGGCGTCGACGGTGAACCAGCGCAAGCGCGCGCCGACGCCGGCGCCGATGAGCGCGCGATCGCCGTCGGGCA
>DASXOU010000032.1:0-2654 GCA_036494045.1 Polyangia bacterium
TTCGTCGAGGGCCTGGGCGACGAGGGCGTGATGATGCCGGTCGAGTACGTGATCGATCCGACGGCGCGCTCGAAGTTCAACATCTACGATTATCGGCTGAAGAATACCGCGGCCGATCGGGTCGCGGTGCGCTGCCCGGCCGAATTGCCGCGCGACGTCTTGCAGCGGCTGCGCGCGATCTCGAAGACCGCAGCGCGCGTGCTCGGAATGCGCGACGTCGGGCGCATCGATTATCGGCTCGGCGAAGATGGGCGCATCTATTTTCTCGAGGTCAACGCGCTGCCTTCCTTGGAGCCGGGGGCGTCGATCTTCGCGGCGTCGAAGCGCGAGGAGAACTTCAGCTACGAGCAGACGATCGCGCAGGTGGTGAAGTCGGCGGGCGTGCGCTGGGGATTGCATCCGGCGGAGGCGCCGGCGAAGAAGAAGCAGAGCGATCGGCTGCGAATCGGATTCACCTACAATATGAAACGCGTCGATTCCAAAGCGGGGAATGACGCCGAGGCGGAATATGATCCGCCGGAGACGATCGACGCGATTCGCACCGCGATCGAATCGCTCGGATATGAGGTCGTGCCGCTCGAGGCGACGAGCGAATTGCCGCAGCGGCTGGCCGACGCCAAGGTCGATATCGTCTTCAATATTGCCGAAGGATTATCGGGGCGAAATCGCGAGGCGCAGGTGCCGGCCCTGTGCGAGCTCATCAATATTCCATATACCGGCTCCGATTCGGCGACGCTGGCGCTGGCGCTCGATAAGGCGTTGGCGAAACGGATATTGCGGCAGCACGGGATATTGACGCCCGAGTTTCAGGTGTTTTCGAGCGGGCGCGAAAAGCTGCATCCGTGGCTGGCGCAGAAGTTCCCGCTCATCGTAAAACCGAACGCCGAAGGCTCGTCGAAGGGGATCACCGGATCGGGCGTGGTCGACGACGAAGCGGCATTGCGCGTCGCGGTGACCGCGGTCGTGGAGAAGTACCGGCAGCCGGCGCTGGTCGAGGAATACATCAGCGGGCGCGAATTCACGGTCGGGTTATTGGGCGACAAGAGGCCGCGCATCCTGCCGCCGATGGAAATCTGTTTCAAAGACACGTCGAAATCGCGGCCGGTATATGACTTCGAGATCAAGCAGGAGTGGGAGAAACACGTTTATTACGAATGCCCGGCCAAGCTCTCGCCGGCGGAGTTGCGCGGCGTCGAGCGGGCGGCGCGCGAGACATTTACCGCGCTCGATTGCCGCGACGTCGCGCGCATCGACTTGCGCATGAGCAAGGACGGCCAGGTCTACGTGCTCGAGGTGAATCCGCTGCCGGGATTGACGCCCGATTATTCGGACCTGGTTTTGATATCGAAGGCGGCCGGTATCACCTATCGAACGTTGATCGGTGAAATCCTCGCCGGCGCGCTCAAGCGGCTGCGCGAGAAGAAGCGCGAGGCGGTACCGAAGGCGACCGACGAAAAGCGCGAGCGCACCGATCGCGTCGAGAAGATCGACCCGCCCAAGCCCGAAGCAGCGACGTAACCATGGCGCGCAAACGGTTGCGCGAGCTCGGGGTGTCGATCGGCCGCTATGCGCCGGGGCCGCTCAACGCCATCACCGACATCGGCGGCGTGCGCGTCGGGCACACGACGCTGATCTCGGGCGAAGGCGCGCTCGACAAGGGCAAGGGGCCGGTGCGCACGGGCGTGAGCTGCGTGATGCCGCATCTCGACGTCTATCGCGAGCGGCTCATCGGCGGCACCTTCGTGCTCAACGGCGCCGGCGAGGTCGCCGGGCTGACGCAGGTCTCCGAGTGGGGATTGATCGAGACGCCGATCTTGCTGACCAACACGCTCAGCGTCGGAAAGGTGTCGGACGCGGCGGTCAAGTGGATGTCGAAGAAGCATCCCGGCATCGGCAGCGACGAGGACGTGATCCTGCCCATCGTCGGCGAGTGCGACGACTCGTTCTTGAACGACGCGGTCGGGCGGCACATTCGATCGGATCACGTGTACGCGGCGATCGAGAAGGCCACGCCGGGGCCGGTGCTCGAGGGATCGGTGGGCGCGGGCACGGGGATGATGACGTGCGACTTCAAGGCGGGGATCGGCACGTCGTCGCGGACCATCAAGGCGGACGTGGGCCTCTACACCGTCGGCGTGCTGGTGCTGACCAACTTCGGCGTGATGTCGAACCTGCGCGTCGACGGCGTGCCGGTGGGGCAGCTGCTCGAGCCGGAGTTCGCGGAGCTGCACAAGCGCGTGTCGAATTATGGATCGATCATCGCGATCATCGGGACCGACGCGCCGCTGTTGTCGTCGCAGCTGGGGCGATTGTCGAAGCGGGCGGCGCTGGGGATTGGGCGCTGCGGGAGTTACGCGGCGCACGGGTCGGGCGAGATCATCCTGGCGTTCTCGACGGCGAACAAGGTGCCGCGCGTGGCGGAGGGGATGACACACAAGATCGAGATCCTGCTCGATCGGGCGATCGGTCCCTTGTACGAGGCGGTGATCGAGGCGACCGAAGAAGCGATCCTCAATGCGCTGTGCATGGCCGACGACATGACGGGCCAGGGTGGAAATTTCGCGCCGGCGCTGCCGCTCGAGCGGGTGGCGGAGATCATGGCCAAGTACCGCCCGATCACGATGTGATGCGCGCGCTCGCGTTCGCTCGTGCGC
>DASXOU010000033.1:0-3628 GCA_036494045.1 Polyangia bacterium
GCGCGACCGCCTCGCGCGCCAGCTCACCGACGGCGTCGACGCGGCCCGCGACCATCACGTTGCCGTTCCAGAAGCAGGCGGCGACGGCAACGATGGCGCCCGCTTCGCGCCCGGCGACATAGGTGCCTTCGAACCGTTGGCCGCGATCCACGAGCCCCGCCGCGCGCGCGTTGCCGCGCAGGAACATCGAGCTGTCGGCGTGCGCGACGAGGAAGCGCTCGAGCTCGGCTTCGTCGCCCGGCGCTAGTAGTGACCGATCCATGGGATCGGCGGCAAGTCTTCGGGACGCACCAGGCGCGGCTGGCGATCGAGCACGCGGCCGAGCCGCGCCAGCACCGGCGCGCCCACCACGGCGGTCAACAGCGTTCGCAGCATCACGCGACGCGTCGGTTGATAGGGCAGGATACGCACGACCCGGCCATTATAGCGCGGCGGCCGGGCGCGATCAGCCGTTTCTCAGGGGCGGTTCTGGAACTGCGGCGAGTCGGCGCTCTGCGCCGCGTCTTCGGTCGCGTTCATGCGGCCCTGCGCGCCCTCGTTGGTGCGCTTGTCGTTCGGCGGCGGCGGCTTGTTCGCGTCCTTCGACTTCTGCGCGCTCGCCGACGTCGGCGGAGTCTTCTTCTTCTTCGCGTGCGCCACCGCCGGCGACAGCGCCGGCAACGCGAGGATCGACAAGGCCACGAGCAATCGTTTCACGCTTCCACCTCGATGGGCGCCGCCCGCAACCCCGCCGCTGCCAGAAGCGCCTGATCATCGGATACGTCCGGGTTGCCCGTCGTCAAGAGCTTCTCGCCGTAGAAGATCGAGTTGGCGCCGGCGAAGAAGCACAAAAGCTGCGCCTCCTTCGTCAGCGACAGCCGCCCGGCCGACAGGCGCACGCGCGCGCGCGGCATCAGGATCCGCGCCGTGGCGATCATGCGCACCAGCTCGAGCGGCTCGACCGGCGTCATCGACGCCAGCGGCGTGCCTTCCGTCGCCACCAGCGTGTTGATCGGCACCGACTCCGGCTGCGGCTCGAGCGACGCCAGCGTGCGCAGCATCTCGCAGCGATCGTCGATCGACTCGCCCATGCCGATGATGCCGCCCGAGCAGACCGTGATGCCGGCGCGCCGCACGCGATCGAGCGTGGCCAACCGATCGTCGTAGCTGCGCGTGGAGATGATCGACTTGTAGTGCTCGCGCGAGGTGTCGAGATTGTGGTTATACGCGGTCAAACCGGCCTCTTTGAGCCGTTTGGCCTGATCGTCGTTGAGCATGCCGAGCGTGACACAGGCTTCCATGCCGAGCGCCTTCACGCCGCGCACCATCGCCAGCACGTTGTCGAACGCGGGCCCGTCCTTCACTTCGCGCCAGGCCGCGCCCATGCAGAAGCGGGTCGCGCCGGTCTCACGCGCCGCCTTGGCCGCGCCCAGCACTTCGTCGACGGCGAGCGACTTCTCGACCGACACCGACGTCTCGTAGTGCGAGCTCTGCGGGCAATAGGCGCAGTCTTCCGGGCAGCCGCCGGTCTTGACCGAGAGCAGCGTGCACAGCTGCACCTCGTCGGCGGCGTGATGCTGGCGATGCACCGTCTGCGCGCGGAACAAGAGCTCCGGCAGCGGCAAATCATGCAGGGCGCGAACTTCGAGCAGCGTCGGCATGCGCCTCGTCTATCATATACAGTGGCATAAGCGCCAATGCTGCGGATCGTCGGCGACGCCAACATTCCCTACCTTCACGACGCGTTCGGCGCGCTCGGAACGGTCGAGACCGGGCCGGCGCGCGAGCTCGGGCGCGAGCGCGTGCGCGACGCCGATCTACTTCTTGTACGATCGACAATAAGAGTCGACCGCGGGTTGCTCGAAGGATCGCGCGTGCGCTTCGTGGCGACGGCGACCATCGGCATCGACCACCTCGACACCACGTGGCTCGATGCGGCCGGCATCCGCTGGGCGTCGGCGCCGGGATCGAACGCCGACTCGGTGGTGCAATGGTTCGCCGCGGCCATGGCGCGCGTTCCCGACGTCGCGCAGCGGCAGCTCGGCATCGTCGGCGTCGGCAACGTCGGCGGGCGCATCGGGCGGCTGTGGCGTGCATTGGACGTAAAGCCGCCGCTGCTGTGCGATCCGCCGCGCGCGCGGCGTGAAGGCGCTGACAAGTTCGTCGCGCTCGACGAGATCCTGGCGCGCTGCGATCTTGTGACCCTTCATGTGCCTTTGACAAGAAGTGGAGACGACGCGACGTTTCACCTGATCGACGCGCGCCGGCTGCGCGCCGACGCCGTGCTCGTCAACGCCTGCCGCGGCGAGGTGCTCGACAGCGCCAGCGCGCTCGCCGTCGCCAATCCGCTACTGCTCGACGTCTTCGAAGGGGAGCCGACGCCCGATCCGCGCCTGGTCGCGCGCGCGACGATCGCCACGCCGCACATCGCCGGCCACTCGCTCGACGGCAAGGCCAACGGCACCAAGATGATCTACGACGCCGCCTGCGCCTTCCTCGGCGTCGCGCCGACGTGGACGCCGCGCGGTTCGCTGCCACCGCCGCCGGGCGCCGTCATCATCGATCGGCGCGACGACGGCGTCGCCGCTGCGCTGCAAGCGGTCGCGGCCGGCTACGATCCGGCCGCCGACGATGCCGCCACGCGTGCGTTCGCCGACGGCGCGGCCTTTCGCCGCTATCGCGAGGAATATCCCGAGCGGCGGGAGCTCGACGGGCGCGTCGTGAAGTTCGCGACGCCGTTGCACGACGCCATCCGCATGCTCAATGCTTACGGCGCGCGCGTGGAGCCGTTGTCGCGCCGCTGAGCGGCTCGCCGGGAAACAGATAGCGAAAGAGCATCTCGCGCAGCGCCGCTTTGACGGCCGCTTCGCTGCCGGCGTTGCCGACGCGCGGCCTGAGGCCGGCGCGATCGGCCGCGATCTCGACGGCAGTGATGCCGATGACCCGACCTGCCGCCAGCGGATCGGGGATCACGTCGCGCGGCACGATGATCTCGAGCAGGCGCGCCAGCGTCTTGCAGCCCTCGTCTTCGTACTGCGCGCGCAGCCGCCGCACGTCGGGATCGGAATAGGACATCGACAAGTAGACGCGCTCGAGCTCGGCGTCGCGCTTGATGCGATCGAAGAGCACGTCGAGCACCAGCTCGATGGCGCGCCGCTTGTCCGGCACCGTGCGCCCGTCGCCGAGGAAGCGCTCGGGCGTCAGCTTCGACATCACCTCTTCCTGCGATTGCCGGAGGTGCTCGGCCACGACCTCGACGAAGATCGCGCGCTTGTCCGTGAAGTAGCGATAGAACGCTCCCGTCGACACGCCGGCTTCGGCCGCGATCTCCGGAGTTTGCGCCGCGTCGAAGCCGAGGCGCGCGAACACGCGAGCGGCGGCCTCGAGGAGCGCCTCGTAGGTCGCCTGCGATCGTCGCTGCTTGAATTCGCGCGTCGCCAACATCGCGACCAGATGTAGCAGCTTTCCCGCATAAAGTGAAGTGGGTTTCACTTTCGGATTGACAAGCGAGGGCTCCCTCGTTAAAACTGAAACTGGTTTCACTTTCATTGAGGGAGGGCCTTCCCGATGAGCGACCAGGCGACGAGCAAGAAGCCCGCGCATGCAGACCTCAACGCCGAGATCATCGAGATGCCCATCGGGCGCGAGG
>DASXOU010000034.1:0-5076 GCA_036494045.1 Polyangia bacterium
CGAGGGCAACGAAGCGGCGCGCACCGAGCACCTGATGGCGCGCCTGCGCGGCGGCGACGATGTCGCGGTGATCTCGGAGGCGGGCACGCCGGGCGTCTCCGATCCGGGCGCGCGGTTGGTCGTGGCTGCCGTCGCTGCGGGGATTCGCGTAGTGCCGGTGCCGGGCGCGTCGGCGGCGCTGGCGGCGCTGGTCGCGTCGGGCCTGCCGTCGGACGAGTTCTACTTCGTCGGCTTCCCCGCGCGCGACGGCGGCCCGCGCCTGCAAGCGTTCGCGCGGCTGCGCAACATCGAAGCCACGCTCGTGATCTACGAGGCGCCGACGCGCGTCGCCGCCACGCTGCACGATCTCGCGGCCGTGTTCGGCGACGAGCGCCGCGCCGTGGTCGCGCGCGAGCTCACCAAGATCCACGAAGAGCTGGTGCGCGGCACCTTGAAGGAGCTCTTGGCGAGGTTCGATGATGCGGCGCCGCGCGGCGAGGTGACCATCCTCGTCGAGGGCGCGGCCGCGGCGGCGGCCGAGGCGGTGGTCGACGTGGAGGCGGAAGTGAAGCGCCGGCTCGCCGATGGCGAGTCACCCAAGGAGATCGCGGCGGCGTTGGCGCTGACGAGCGGCAAGCCCAAGCGCCAGATCTATCAGCTCGCCGTGGCGCTCAAGCCGCGCGACTAGACTTTCCAACTCACCTTTTCCGTACCCGTACCCGTTCCCGTTCTGTGGCCGTTCCCGCTGCCCGACGGCCGGGAGCGGGCAGCGGCCCGCGGGAACGGCAACGGGTACGGGAGGGGGCAGGGGGAACCGGGAGGGGGAGGGGGAACCGGGAGGGGGAGGGGGAGCGGGAGGGGGAGCGGGGCGTCAGAACTGGATCTGACCCCAGACGCTGAAGTTGTACGTGTCCATGTTGTCGACGCGGTAGCGCCGACCGATCTGGTCGATCGTCGCGCGATACGCAGGATTGAACTCGTTCGCGCTCATCACGCGGCCGCCCGGCGTCGACGGCACGCCGATGTCCTCGCCGGTGATCGCGTGCGCCTCGTCGTGGGTGTACTCGAACGACGTGCGGAAGCGCGCGTGCTGCCCCACCTGCACGCCGAGCCCGATGTCGGCGCCGAGCGACGCGTAGTTCTCGATCGTCGTGATCCCCGTGTACGGCTGCCCTTGATACTTGTTCGTCGTCAGCGACGGATTGCACGCCGGGTTGTACGCCGCCTGCGCCATGTCGCACGCCAGCGCCGGCGACGACGCGAGCAGCTCCCACGCCTCCGAGTAGCCCTTGCCCGCGAAGTGCCCGTCGAGCCGCCCGCGGATGTCGATGAAGATCTTGTGCCCGTCTCGGGGCCGCTCGAACGGCACCAGCTCGGCGCCGAAGATCGATCCGCCCTGCTGCATCGGATTCTTCAGCGACTGCGACGCGCCATAGTCCTTGAACAGCGAGTCGCTGCGCGCGATCGGATACATGTACCAAAAGCTCATGTACGGCTCGATGAAGCGCCAGCGATGCGAAATCGCCGTGCGCGCATAGAGCCGATGCACGCCCTCGGACACGCCGTGATTGGCGTTCGGCGTGGCGCGGTTGTAGGCCATGACGTTGCCGATCGAGATCTGCGGCTCGATCGCCAGCACCCACGTCGGCTTGGTGTCGTCGCGCTTCTGCGACACCGGCGCCCACGTGAGCCCGAAGTTGAACGTGTCGAACGCGTCGAGCCCGCTGCCGCCGCCGGCGCCGCGCGCCGCGCCCTTGAACAGCTGCGTGCCCATGGCGGGCGGATTGATGATGCCGTCGCGGATCGTCGTCGAGTTCGTCGCGTTCACGCAGTCGGGCATCATGTCCGGCGGAAAGCGGCACGCCGAGCCCGCCGACTGGTCGAACGAGTATGTGTTCTGCTCGTCGAGGATGATGGGCAGCTCGGCGTGCAGCATCAGATCTTGAAAGAGGCCGATCTCGACGCGCAACGTGAGCGCATCGCGTGTCTGCGCGTACAAAAGATCGCGCACGGTCGCGATCGCGGTCTGCGACGGCGACAGGCCCTCGAGCTCGCGCTTGAGCTGCCCGCGCTTCTCGGTGTGGTCGTACTGAACGCGAAAGCGGATGTCGAACGGGTTGTCTTCGTCGAACGCGCTGGCGGTATCGGTGAGATCGGCGGCGCGTGCGCTCGTCGGCGTCGCGGCCACTGCAGCCGCGACGAGCAGGACCGCCCACGCGCGCCGCATGGCTGCACCGTACCGGCGCCCACGCGCGTGGTCAAGTTTGGCCCGGGCGCGCGCGCCCTCCGACATGTGCGGCAAAGTCGCGCGTTCTCGCGAAAAAACCTGCGAGTACGCGGCGACCGTGACCCCAGATCGGGGATAGCCCCCCCACCCCCGACGGTGATGCAGAAATGTAAACGTGTGCAAGGTGAGGGGCCTCACGCTTGGTACAAGACTCGCAACGCGGGCCCATTGAAGGAAGAGGGGGCCATGCTCTTCTCCGCAGCCGCCAGTGAGTCGCCGATCCAGTTCGGCCCGTACCTGCTCACCGAATGCGTGGGCCAGGGCGGCATGGCGGTCGTCTACAAAGCCACGCGCCACGGGCCGAGCGGATTTTCCAAGACCGTTGTGGTCAAGGCGATGCTGCCGGCGCTGACCGCGCAGCGCGAGTTCGTCGCCATGTTCTCGTCGGAAGCGCGCCTCATGGCCGCGCTCGCGCACCCCAACATCGTGCAGGTTCACGACTTCGGCGTCGTCGACGGGATTCCCTATCTGGCGATGGAGTATCTGCCCGGTCGCAACCTGTCGCAGCTGCGCGCGGCGGTGATCGCGCGCGGGCAGCGCGTGCCGGTCGGCTGCGCGCTGGCGATCGCGCGCGACATGTGCCAGGGGCTCGGCTACGCGCACGAGTTCGTCGACGGCGACGGCAAGCGGCGCCAGATCATCCATCGCGACGTGTCGCCGTCGAACGTGATGGTCTGCCGCGACGGCATGGTCAAGCTGCTCGACTTCGGCGTCGCCAAGATCGTCGGCGAGTTCGACTACGACGTCACGCAGTCGTTCAAGGGCAAGTACGCGTACATGGCGCCGGAGCAGGTGAACCATCAGCCGATCGATCGGCGCGTCGACGTGTTCGCCGCCGGCATCGTCCTGCACGAGCTGCTCACCGGCAAGCGCCTGTTCGCCGCGCAGACCGAGCTCGAGACGCTGCAGCGCGTGTCGGCGGCACAAGTCGTCGCACCGTCGGTGGACAACCGCGAGGTGCCGCGCGCGCTCGACGTCATCGTGAAGAAGGCGCTGGCGAAGGATCCGGCCGAGCGCTACGCGTCGGGTGCGGAGCTGGCGCTGGCGCTCGAGTCGCTCGATGCGCTGGCGTGGTCGCGGCGCAAGCTGGCGGCGTTCGTCGGTGAGCTGTTCGCCAACGACTGGATGGTCGTGTGCGAAGTCTGCGGCAAGCAGGTGCTGCCCGGCGCCGAGTGCGGCGAGTGCGGCACGGCAGCGCCGGAGACCGAGGCGCCGGTGGCGCTCGATCCCGACGCCGAGGCGCACGCGGTGTCGGCGCGGCAGGCGATCCGGCCGCTCCTCGATCACACCGATCGCAACGCGGTCGGCAGCGAAGCGGCGGCGCTGCCGGCGCTGCCGGCGGGCGGATCGGAGCCGCTGCCGCTGCCGCCGCCGCCGGTGGTCTCGCGCAAGCCGCAAAAGCCGAAGCTGTCGCTCGTCAAGACGCCGCTGCCGCCGCCGGTGGTGCCGAAGCCCCCGGAGCTCGAAGACCGGACCGAGGAGAATCAAGCGCCGCCAACGCACGTTCCCGCCGAAGAGCGCGAGAGCGCGGTGGCGTCGGGCGAGATCGAGTTCGACGAGCCGGCGCCGGTCGATCCGGCGTTATGGCCGTCGTTGTCGCCGTCGCAATTTCCGCCGCCGGGACCGCCGCGGCTGTTCGTAGTGCCGACGGCGGAGGCGACGCCGCTGCCGCCGCCGTCGCCGTTCTCGACGCCGCGCCCGGCGGGGCCGCAGCCGCTGTTCGTGGTGCCGCCGTCGACCGAGCCGCCGACGAACAAGCTGACGCGGCCGATGGGCATGATCTGGTACACGATGCTCGCGGCGGCGATCGGTCTCGGCGCGATGTGCGCGGCGCTGGTGGTGACGCGGACGCCGGTGAAGCGACCGGCCGCGCCGTCGGTGCACGCGAGCGCGCCGGCGGTGAGCGCGCCGATCGCGGCGCCGGCGCCGGTGGTCGCGCCGAACAAGAGCGCGCCGAACAAGAGCGCGGCGATCGCGCCCTCGCCGATCGCGACGCCGGCGGCGACCACGCGCACCGCGGCGCCACGGCATCACGCGGTCGCGCACGTGCGCACGCACGAAGCGCACGAAGCAGCCGCGCCGCCGCCGTCGGAGCCGGAGCGCACCGTCAAAGAAGGGCGCATCGTCGATCCCTTCGCGGGGCTCAAATGATCGCGCGCCTCGTCCTCGCCGCCGCGCTCGTCGCCGCCGTCGCGGCGCCGGCGCACGCCCGCGACAAGCGCGCTGCCGCCGCGCACTTCCAAAAGGGGCGCGCGCTCTTCGACGAGTCGAGCTGGTCGGCCGCGCTCGACGAGTTCTCGGCCGGCTACGACGCCTTTCCGCTGCCGGGGTTCCTCGTGAACATCGGTCAGTGCCAGCGCAAGCTCGATCGCCTCGACGACGCGGCCGCGTCGTTCCAGCGCTATCTCGACTCGGACGCCACCGATCCGAAGCTGCGCGCCGAGGTGCAAGAGGCGCTCGCCGAGATCTCGGCCGAGCGCGATCGCCGGCTCGCCGCCGACGTCGAGGCGCGCCGCCAGCGCGACGAAGCCGAGCGGCGCCATCCGCTCGAGGAGCCGGCCGCGCTCAAGCTGGCGGCGCCGTCGCCGTCGCCGATTCCCGCGGTCGCCGCGGCGATGAATTCGCCGGCGCCGGTGGCGGTGCTCGACGAGCATCCGCAAAAGAATCGGAAGTGGGTGTGGGCGGTGGTCGGCGTGCTCGCCGTCGGCGTCGCCGCTTCGGTCGTCGCCGTGTCGGTGATCGAGACGCAGCCGTCGCCGGCCAAGGCGGGCTCGCTCGGCCTGCTGGACGGGCGCCGATGACGCGCGCGC
>DASXOU010000035.1:0-1581 GCA_036494045.1 Polyangia bacterium
CGGCGCATCGGCGGCCGGCGGATCGACCGATTCGCCCTCGGTCGGCGTCGGCATCGCGCGCGCGCTCGCCGCGGCCAGAACCAGCGCCGCGATCGCCGTCGCGCGCACCATGTTCGTCGCGTTCACTGGGCGCCGGGCTGAAGCAGCGGGCTCAAGATGAAGTCGGTCTGATCGGCGCCGACGCCGGCATGACACACGTTGCAGGTCTGCCCATTCGTCGCCACGCCATAGGTGCCGCCGTCGACGGCCGACGCATCCGCCGGCGCCGTTCCGCGCGCCACGATGGTCGGCGCGTTCGACTGATCCAGGTGCAAGATGAAGAATTCCCAGTCGAGCGCGCCGTTGTCGTTGAAGCCGCCGCCGCGCTTGACCATGCTGAACAGATCCCACGTCGTCGGATCGGTGCCGCCGTTGGTGTGGATCTCTTTGACGATGATGGTGCCGACCGGATACTTCTTCGCGCCCGCCGGCGCCTTCATGTTCAAGTAGCCGTAGCGCGGCCCCGGCGGATGTCCCGCGATCTGGTTGTCGCCGAGGTAGACGCTCGACCACGACGCGTAGGGCGCAAAGTCGCCGTCGAGCGCGATCATGACGGGCCCATTGCCGCCGCCGCATCCGACGACGGCGACGGCGGCGACGAGCGCGAACATTCCAACGTGAAGCGTGCGAAGCATGTCGTTCACATTCCTAATTGCAACAGCGGGCTGAGTACGTGGTCGGTGGCGACGCTGGCCTTGGTGCCGTGGCAGCCGTTGCACATGTCGACGAAGTCGTTGCCGAGCTGATCGAAGTAGCCGAGGCCGCCGTCGTCGGGATCGGCGGCGGTGAGGCCGCGCGTCACGATGTGTGGCGCGCCGTCGACGATCTTGAGGCGGAAGAATTCCCAGTTGAGCGCGCCTTCGGGGTTGAAGTTTCCGCCGCGCTTGGCCATCGCGAAGATCTCCCACCCCGTGTCGAGCGCGCCCGGCGGCTCGATCGCTTTGACGATGACGGTGCCGACGGGATATTGCTTCGCGCCTTTGGGCGCCTTGCGGTTGAGGTAGCCGAAGCGCGGCCCGGGCGGATGGCCGGGCAGCGGCTCCGAGCCCAGCATCACCGACGGCCACGACTCGAAGGTCGCGAAGTCGGAGTCGAGCGCGATGAACACGCTCGGCTTGTCGTCGCAGCCGGCGACGGCCGAGACGAAGACGACGAGCGCGAGCATGGCGCAAAGGCGACTCATGAAGACACGACGGATCTCAATCCTGAATATGAAAGTGATAATTGTTTTCATTTAACAGGTCAAGCGCAAAATACGTCGCCCGCAGTTCGGACAGTGGTCACCCGTTTGTCGCGTTGCGCCGAATATCGTCGCCAATGACCCGACGATGACGAACGTCCGACGCGCCGCCCTCGCCGTTTTCGCCTGTTGTTGCTGCTCCACCCCGGCGCTCGCCGATCACGATTTATACATCGGTGGTCTGGCGCAACCGCAGCTCCGCTGGGAGCAGCAGGATCCCAACGCGACGCCGACCAATCCGCAGAACTCGGGCTTCGCGTTGCCGCGCGCGCGCATCATCGCGGCCGGCGGCATTCGCGGCT
>DASXOU010000036.1:0-9624 GCA_036494045.1 Polyangia bacterium
GGATGCTCAAGATCGTCAACAAGACGGTGCCGGAGGCGTTGGCGCGGCTCGGCTACGCGAACCTGGGCGCGCTGCTCATGTCGCGCGGTTTGCCGTACGACTCGGACGCGGGTCGCGCGTACGCGGGCGCGGTCACGTCGCTCATGTGCGGGCACGCGTACGCGACGTCGGCGAAGATCGCGCGCGACGTCACCGGGCCGTTCGAGGGCTATCCGCCGAACAAGGAGCCGTTCCTCGGCGTCATGGAGAAGCATCGCCGGCACGTCGACAAGATCGACGGCGCGTTCGTGCCCTACGATCTGATGACGGCGGCGCGCGAATCGTGGGACGAGACGCTGAAGATCGGCCGCGACTTCGGCTTCCGCAACGGGCAGGTGACTGTTCTCGCTCCGACCGGAACGATTGGCTTCATGATGGACTGCGACACGACGGGCATCGAGCCCGACATCGCGCTCGTCAAGTACAAGCGCCTCGTCGGCGGCGGGATGCTCAAGATCGTCAACAAGACGGTGCCGGAGGCGTTGGCGCGGCTCGGCTACGACGAGACGGCCACCAAGCAGATCATCGATCACATCAACGAGAAGGACACGATCGAAGGCGCGCCGGGGCTCAAGGAAGAGCATCTGCCGGTGTTCGATTGCGCGTTCCGCGCGCAGTCGGGCGAGCGGTCGATCCACTACATGGGCCACATCAAGATGATGGCGGCGGCGCAGCCGTTCCTGTCGGGCGCGATCTCGAAGACGGTCAACCTGCCGAGCGATTGCACCGTCGAGGACATCGAGGGCGCGTATCTCGAGTCGTGGCGGATCGGGCTCAAGGCGGTCGCGGTCTATCGCGACGGCTGCAAGCGGTCGCAGCCGATGTCGACGGCGAAGAAGACCAACGCCGACGGCACGCTCGGTGGCGCACAGACGGTTCCCGATGCGCTGGCCGCGTGGGCGGGGCTGACGCCGGAGGAGCTGGTCGTCAAGGTGGCGACGCAGGCGAACCCGAAGGGGGCGCCGGTGGCGGTGCGGCGCAAGCTGCCCGACGAGCGGCAGTCGCTGACGCACAAGTTCTCGATCGCCGATCACGACGGCTACTTGACGGTGGGGCTGTACGAGAACGGGATGCCGGGCGAGATCTTCGTGCGCATGGCCAAGCAGGGGTCGACCATCTCGGGGCTGATGGACAGCTTCGCGACGGCGATCTCGCTGGCGCTGCAGCACGGCGTGCCGCTCAAGCTGCTCGTCGACAAGTTCGCGCACACGCGCTTCGAGCCGTCGGGGTGGACGGGGAATCCGGATATCTCGCGGGCGTCGTCGATCATGGACTACATCTTCCGCTGGCTCGGGCGGAAGTTCCTGTCGTCGCCGCCGTCGGAGCAGCTCTCGCTCCCCGTCGGTGAGGACGCCAAGCCGGCGGCGGCGCCGGTGGTGGTCGAGGCGGCCGCAAAGGCGAACGGGGGCAACGGGGTCAACCTGCAAGGGACGTGGGCGCAAGAGTCGGACGCGCCGCCGTGCCACGAGTGCGGGACGATCATGGTGCGCTCGGGCGCTTGCTACAAATGCTTGAACTGCGCGGCGACGAGCGGTTGCTCGTAGGCACGCAGCGACGGTGATGTTCGTGAGGGCTGCGCTCGTCCGAGCGGTCTTGCGAGATCGGCGGGCGAGCGCAGATCCACAACAGGGGCGGGAGACGACGGTGACTGACCTCGAGATTCAACAACTCCTTCTCGATTGCGGATTCAAATCGGCGCCGCCGCCCGTCGGTGGGCGCTGGGCGCTGGCGGGCGAGGTGGTCCGCGGCGTCGGGTTGCACGTCACGTGCATGCCGGGCGCGCGCGGCGGCTTCGTGCTGCTGGTGCCGTCGGAAAGCGAGCGCGCGGTGCTGGTCGACATGCTGGCCACCAACGGCGTCGGCGGGCTCGACGTCCGCGCCGAGCGCATGGAGCCGCGCGCGCCGTGGCTCGCGGTCGGCGTTGGCGTCGGCGCCCTGGCCCTGTTCGGCTGGGTGCTCGGCACCATCCGCGTCTTTTTCCCGTAGCCTAGTTTAAGGATTCAAAGAGAGGGACGTGCTCTTCGGAGCCACGTCCCTCTTTTTTTTCGGCGATGCAAGCGCTGGCGAGGTCGAATCTGCCTCCGGAGATTCGACCGCAGCTATGGGATGCCGCAGGTGCCGCCGAAGCAGCCGCCCGAGCAGCAAGGCGTGCCGCCGGGCGTGCACATGCCGCCGGAGGGAATGCAGGCCATGTCGGGCGGCGGCGGCTGATCCGCGACCGTCTGCGTCCACTGCGCCGTGTGGTTGTGCTTGGTGTCGTCCTGGAACGGCAGCCAGAAAGCGACGAACGACGGGTCGGTCGAGTTGAACTCGAGGTGCGAGAGGTTGATCGCGGCCATCCAGATCTGCGGCTGCTGGCAAGCCGTGTCGAACGCCGCGCCGTGCGACGCGCCGGCCTGCTGCAAGCTGTCGGCCGGGTAGCACTGATACATGCCCATCTTGTGGTTGCGCACGCGCAGACCGTAGTCGCGCGTCGACGAGAACGTCACCCACAGGAGCTTGTCGCCCTTGTACGACTGGATGAACGGCGACCAACGCGGCCACGAGTTGGACACGTCGACGGGCGAGGCCGCCGGCGAGCCGTTGGCGTTCTCGGCGTCGACCACCGCCGCGCCAGTCTTCGTCGAGAGCAGCATGATGCGCGCCTTCGGATTCGAGAAGCTGTCGTTGGGGCAGAGCACCTGCGAGCCGCTGCCGGTGCAGTCGGGGCGACCCGAGATCGGGTTCATGACCGTCTGCAGCGGAACGCGGTTGAAGACGATGAACGAGCCGTCCGGCGAGTAGCCCGGGTAGTAGTTGTTCTCGCCCGCGGACATCACGATCGGCGTCGGCGTGCCGAACGCCATCGTCGTCGGATCGTAGGTCGCCGACAGGATGCTGGAGCCGAAGACGTGGTTGTCGTCGTTGCGACCGTTCGAGTCCCACGAGCCGACGTGATCGGGCTGGACGTAGAGCAGCGACTTGCCGTCGGGCGCCCAATCGGGCTGCGTCGGACGTGCGGGTCCGTTCGCCGCGCCGGCCGTCGCCGGGCCGATGGTCTGCGTCGCTGGCGTGAGCGCCGCGCCTGCGACGGCGTCGTACATGAAGAAGCTGTTGCTCGCGCCCGCCGGGATGCCGTTGGTGGCCACGTACTGGGTCACGTCGGGCGTGATGGCCTGGAAGCCCGGCTCGAACTGGCCGTAGGTGTTGTGGCCGTCGAGCGAGTTCTTCGACACCGGATCCATCAGCGTGTGCACGACGTCGGCGTACTCGTCGTCGGAGTCGGCGTCGTCGAAGTTTACGACCATGCGCTTGCCGTCCTTGGAAAGCGCGTGGCAGCCGAAGCAGGTCGCGTTCGCCAGGTTGGTGCCGGCGACGCCGGTGATCTGCTCCTCAGGGACCGAGCTGCCGAACGCCTGCGCCCAGATGTTGCCGCCAACGCCACCGCCGCCGGCCGTGATGCTCGACTTCCAGTAGAAGATGCCGCCGTTGACGTCCTCCTCGCCGAACGCGACGTTGACGCTGTTCTGCGAGCTGGTGGCGCACATGCCGTCGGTGGTGGCGCGCACGGTGATCTTGACCGCGTCGCCGCCGCGGTTCGATTTGGCGATGAAGTCCCAGACCGTCGGATCGAGCTTGTACTCGCAGCCGCCCGTCGCCACCGGCGTCGTCGCGGTGTCCATGAGCTGCGTCGAGCAGAGCGTGGTGACGCGCACGTCGGTGTTGGAGTTCGCGAAGTCGACCTCGAACTCCGTGATCGGCAGCGCCGGCGGACCGCCGGGGAACGGCGTGAAGTGCACGGCCACGACTTCCATGTTCGGGGGAAGGAGAACGCCGTCGTTCGGGTAATAGATTTGTGGCGTGATGCCGGTCGCCGTGCACATCGGCGCGTTGTCGCCGGGGAACGGCGGGCAACCGCCCGTCGGGCAGTCGGGGCCGTTGAACGTGCCCGAGACCTTGAGGTGAATCGTCGCAATCGCCATTTGCTGAGTGCCCGTCGGGTCGACGAACGTAGCGATGACCTGCACGTTGCCGCCGTGTGTGCCGCTGGCGATGAACGTGTTGAGGTTCATGGCGCCGATGGTGTTGTCGCTGAGCGCGTAGGTGCAGTTCCCGGTCACGTCCTGATCGCCCGACGACGGGTGATAGGTGACCGTGAACGTCTGCGTCGGCGCCGGCTGACCTTGGACGAGATCGAGCGTCACGTCCGACGGATCGATCGTGATCGATCCGACCGTGGGAATTCCCGCGTCGCCGTTGCCGCCGCCATCACCATTGCCGCGACCGGCGTTGTGGTCACAGTTGCAGCCGGGGATCGCCGCGACGCCGATGGCGAAGCTCGCAGCGAACAGCGCCGAGAGAATTAAGCGACTACGCACGCAATCACCTCCAACGATAGATCCTACTCCAATTGTCGACGGAAACAATCGCGCCGTGCCTGCGGCTTTGTCGCCGCATGTAGGTGCGCGTCGTCGGACGTCGGCCTAGTTGAGGATTCGTGACTTGGTGGTCGAAACCGGGGACTCGCCTCCGAGGCTGACGATTTCCCGTCGGAGATCGTCGCTGGGCGTGAGGATCTCGAGTCGCTCGAGCACGGCGCGCAGCCGCGCGCGCTCGCCGCTTGCGGCGAAGATGCCGCGGAGGTTGTGCAGCATGCGCACGAGCACCTGCTTCTTGCCGGCGGGCTCGAGCAGGCGCGGATCGGGATCGCTCGGCTCGCCGGCGACGCGGCCGTGCAGCTCGCGGAGGCCGTCGCGCGTGAGGATGCGGCCGTCGAACGGATCGACGAAGAGCGGACCGCTCTCGCCCGGCGAGCGCACGAGGAAGTGTCCGGGGAACGACACGCCCGCGGCTTCGACGCCGGCGCGCGCGAAGATCTCGAGGAGCACGACGGCGAGCGTGATCGGGATGCCGACCTTGCGATCGAGGACGTCGTTGAGCCACGAGTTGTGCGGGTCGTAGTAGTCGGTGGCGTTGCCGGCGAAGCCGAGCTCGCGATAGACGAAGTCGAGCACGCGCTCGAGACGGGCGCTACTGCGGCGATCGCCTGGCTTGTCGAACTCGAGCAGCGCGCGCTGGGCGGCGGCGCCGTGGGCGTCGAGGCGATCGATGTAGGCGGCGACGTCGAGGCCGGGATATTCGTCCTCGGCGATGAGCAGCGCCGCCTGCGCGAGATCGATCTCGGCGTCGGGTCGCGAAGCGACATGCGCAAACAACGTGAGCTCGGCGCGCGGCATGATCTATAACCTCAGTACCATCATGCCGGGCCGCGATCCATCGCATTGGCTGCATCGGCTCGACGCCGAGGAGTGGCTGCGCGCGGCGGCCAACGAGCTTTCGCGCGCGGAGGAGGCGCTGCTTTCCAAGCAGCAGCGGCCGGGCGTGGCGGGGGCGCGGCGCGCGGCGGGGATGGCCTGGAACGCGGTGCTCGTGGGCGACGAGGATGCGGCCTATGGACGCAGCTACATGGATCATCTGCGCGCGCTCGCCGGCGATGCGCGCGTGGCCGAGAGCGTGCGCGTGGCGGCGCGCGCGCTCGTGGAGGCGCCGCTGGCCACGAACGTGATTCCGCTCGGGCGCGGCGACACGACGATGGTGGCGCACGCGCGCGTCATCGTCGACGAAGCCAGGCGGCGCGTTACTTCTTCGTGACGCGCCAGCTGTTGTGAAAGCGCGGATCGCGTGCGAAATCGAGCGGCAGCGTCTTCTTCGAGATGTTCGACAGCTTGAGCGCGGGCAGCGCGGCGGCGTCCATCTTGAACTTGCGGAAGTGGTTCGAGAAGAAGATGACGCCGTCGTCGGCGAGGAGGCGCGCGCAGGCGGCGAGGAGCGCGGGATGGTCGCGCTGGACCTCGAAGTCGCGCGTCGCGCCTTTGGAGTTCGAAAACGTCGGCGGCGCGCAGAAGATGAGATCGAAGCGCCGGCGCTCATTGGCCAGAAACTCGTCGACGTCGCTGCGCTCGAGCGAGTGCGCGCGCTGGGGGACGCGGTTGAGCGCGAAGTTCTCGGCAGCCCACTCGAGATACGTGTTCGATAGATCGACGCTCACCGACGAGCGCGCGCCCGCGGCGGCAGCGTAGACCGTGGCCGAGCCGGTGTACGCGAACAGGTTCAAGAAGGTCTTGCCGCGCGCGAGCTCCTCGATCATCGCGCGGATGCGGCGATGATCGAGGAAGAGGCCGGTGTCGAGATAGTCGCTCAGGTTGACGAGGAACTGGTGGCCGCCTTCGCGCACGGTGAGCTTCGTGCCGCGCGCGCCCTGGCGGCCGTACTGCTCGGTCGGTTTTTGCCGGCGGCGCTGCTTGACGTGGACGTCGGCGGCGGCGATGCCGAGGACGTCGGGCACGAGCGCGAGGATGTCGCCGAGGCGCTCTTCGGCGCGCGCCGGATCGATCGTCGACGGCGGCGCGTACTCTTGCACGTGCGCCGAGGTCTCGTACAAGTCGACGGCGACGGCGTATTCGACGAGATCGGCGTCGTAGACGCGCCAGCAGTGGATGTCTTCGCGCGCCGCCCACTTCTTGCGGTGCTCGAAGTTCTTGCGCAGGCGGTTGGCGAACGCTTCGGCGCGCACCGACGCGCGCGAGCGCAGCGGCGACTGCGGCGCGGTGGTGGCGATGGGAAATTCGAGCAGGCGGCACTCGAGCGCGCCGTTGAACAGGACGTGGCGGCGCGCGGCGCGCAGGCCGATGCGCTTTTGCAGATCGGGATTCGACGACAGGACGTAGGCGTGCCAGCCGGTGAAGCGATGGCGCAGGACGCTGCCGATCTGCTCGTAGAGCGGGCCGAGCGCGAGGGTTTCGCCGAGCCGCTCGCCGTAGGGCGGGTTCATGACGACGACGCCGGGATTTGGCGAGGGCGGCTGCGCGTCGGCGAGGGCGACGACGCGAAAGTCGATGGCGTCGGCGACGCCGGCACGCTTGGCGTTTTCGCGCGCGACGGCGACCGCGCGCGCGTCTTGATCGTAGCCGAACAGCGGCGAGCCGATCGGGCGCTTGCGCGTGCGTGCTTCGTCGAGCAGGCGCTTCCACACGGCGACGACGTGGCCGCGCCAGCCGTGGAAGCCGAAGCGTTGGCGCGCCAGGCCGGGCGCGACGTCGGCGGCGATGAGCGCGGCTTCGATCGGCAGCGTGCCCGAGCCGCACATCGGGTCACAGAAGGGCTCGCTCAGGCTCGCGCGCCTGGGCCACTCGGCGAGCGTGAGGATGGCGGCGGCCAGGTTCTCCTTCAGCGGCGCCTCGACGCCGACGGCGCGCCAGCCGCGCCGATGCAAGCTCTCGCCCGACAGATCGATCGACACCGTGGCGCGGCCGCCCGCTTCGTGGACGTTGATGCGCACGTCGGGCGCGTCGGTGTTCACCGACGGGCGGCGGCCGGTCTCGTCGCGGATCTGATCGACGATCGCGTCCTTGACCTTGAGCGCGTGGTTGGCGTCGACGGCGAGGGTGTCGTCGGGGCCGAGCTGCTCGGTCCAGCGGATGGTGCGCACGCCGTCGTAGAGCGCGGCCTGATCGGGCGCGTCGAAGGTCGCGAGCGGCAAGAGGATGCGGCTGGCGATGCGCGACCACAAGCAGGCGCGATAGGCGATCTCGAGCGTGCCGGTGAACGCGACGCCGGCGCGCGTCTCGACGACATCGCCGGCGCCGAACGCGCGCAACTCGTCGGCGACGAGCGGCTCGAGCGCCTTGGCGCAAGTGGCGAAGAATTCCACGGCTAATAGCGCGGCAGCGACGGATCGATGAGCTGCGACCAGGCGTCGATGCCGCCCGCCAGCGACGCGACGCGCGCGTGGCCGAGCCGCTCGAGCATGGCCGCGGCATTGATCGAGCGGACGCCGTGATGACAATAGGTGACGACGAGCGCGCCCGGCGGCGGCGCGATCTCGTCGAACTGTTCGGCCAGTTGATCGAGCGGCACCAGCACGTCATCGGCAAGTCGCACGAGCTCGTGCTCCCAGGGCTGGCGGACGTCGACGAGATAAATCGACTCGCCGCGCGCTTGCATCTCATGTAACTGTCGCACGCTGATTTGAACCACGCGGGAGGCTTACCATGGAATACCGCACGCTGGGATCGAGCGGGCTGAAAGTCTCGACGCTGTGCCTGGGCGCCATGACCTTCGGCGAGCCCGACGAGAAGTCGATGATGCATGGCATCTCCGCCGACGAGAAGACCGCCTTCGAGATGATGGATCGCGCGCACGCCGCGGGCGTGAGCTTCATCGACACCGCCGACGTCTATGGCAACGATGGGCTCTCCGAGCGCGTCGTCGGCCATTGGCTCGAGAAGCACAAGAAGCGCAACGACGTCGTCCTCGCCACCAAGTTTCGCTTCGGCATGTGGGAAGGGCCCAACGGCCGCGGCGCGTCGCGCTATCGCATCGTGCGCACCGTCGAGGATTCGCTCAAGCGCCTCAAGACCGATCGCATCGACCTCTATCAGATCCACATGCAGGACCTCGACACGCCCGAGGAGGAGACGCTGCGCGCGCTTGACGACCTCGTGCGCGCGGGCAAGGTCCTGTATCTCGGCTGCAGCAACTACGCCGCCTATCGGCTCACCGACAGCGTGTGGCTGTCGAAGTCGCTCGGGCTCGAGCGCTTCGTCGCGCTGCAGGCGCAGTATTCGCTCGTCGAGCGCGAGCTCGAGCGCGAGCATGTTCCCTTGTGCGAAAAGTTCGGGCTCGGGATCTTGCCGTGGTCGCCGCTGGCGTCGGGCTTTTTGAGCGGCAAGTACAAGAAGGATGCGCCGCCGCCGGCGGGGGCGCGGCTCGACAAGTGGAAGGACGGCTGGAAGGGCATCGACAAGCCGCGCAACTGGCAGATCCTCGATGCGCTCGCCGGCGTCGCGCGCGAGGTCGGCGCGTCGATGACGGCGGTGGCGCTGCGTTGGCTGATTCAGAAGCCGGCGGTCACGTCGGTGATCATGGGGGTGCGCACGCCGGCGCAGCTCGACGACAACTTGAAGGCGGCCGAGCTCAAGCTTTCGCCCGAGGCGATGAAGCGGCTCGACGAAGCCAGCGCCTTCGAGCTCGGCTATCCCTACGATTTCATGAAACGTATCCAAGGGCGCTGGTAGGCGCGTCGAGACCCTAGATCATTTTCGCTCGGCCGCACGTATAACCTGACGTGCTGGCGCTCAGAATCATCGTCGAGTGGGACGGGACGGTCGTCGAAGATCGTCTCTATCGCGAGCGCGACCTAGTGCTCGTCGGAAGCGGGCCGGCGGCGACTTCGGTCGCGCCCGGGCCGGACGGCCGCTACGTCGCGTTCGTGCGGCGCGGCGAGACGTGGGCGCTGCACGTACCCGCGGGCGTATGCCACGCGATCGACGTGCCGGGCGAGGCGCTCGTCGACGGCGCGGGCGGCTACAAGCGCACGCTGTCGTTGACCGGCGTCGAGACGGCGCGCTGCGGATCGCTGGTGTTCGACGACGCGATCGTGACCTTCGAATTGTGCGACCTCGGCGGCGCGTCGCGGCGCGATCGCGCGCTCTATGGTTGGGCGGCGGCGGCGATCGTGCTCGCGCTCGTCGGCAGCGGAACGTACAAATTGTCGCGCGTGCTCGGACCTGGCGACCGGCCGCAGTGGGGACGGCCGGAGCCGCT
>DASXOU010000037.1:0-13781 GCA_036494045.1 Polyangia bacterium
GTCAGCTTCTGCGACGAGCCGCACCAGAAGGACATGGAGGCGTTCTTCAAGGATCGCTCGCCGAAGCTGCCGGGCGGGCCGCGCATGCTGGCGCAGGCGAGCGAGCGCGCGGAGCTGTGCCGCGCTTACGTAGCGGCGCAGAAACCGAGCGTCGAAGCGTTCCTCAAGAGCTACTGATGCGCGGCGCCGTCGTTCTGGCGCTGTTGCTCGGCGCGTGCGGCACGTCGTCGCTCGATCGCGTCGCCGAGACCAGCTTCACGCTCGACCATCGCGGCTGCGCGCCGTCGTCGTTGGAACGGCGGCCCGATCAGCCGGCGCACGGCGACGCGACCAGGTACGAGATCTTCGGCTGCGGCGATCACGCGGCCTACTTTTGCGTCGCGTACAGCGTCGGCAGCGATGGCACCGTCTACGGTCCGTCGTGCAGCGGCATCTCGTACTGTACGGGGCAGGGCTGCGCGCGTGACTTCGCCGCGGCGGCGCACGCGCAGTTCGTCAAGGACGCGATGTGCCCCGCCGAGCGCGTGACCGTCGTCGACATCGACCGCGCGCCGCCGCAGCCACCGGCCGCGATTGCCGCCGATGCGGAACGGCTGCGCTTGTGGAACGACCGCACGCAGAAGGTCCTCGACGGCGCGCTCCCGGCCGACGGCGCGCTCGAGACCGCGCGCGGCTGCGACACCGAGCGGTTCTACGCCTGCACGCCGCACGCGCCGGGCGCGCCGACGTGCGCGGTCGTGCTCACGCCGGCTCTTTAGCCGATTCCTTGCTGCCGACGACGATCAAGTTGGAGCCGACCTGCACCGACAGCGTCTTGCCGTCGACGGTGATCGACGCCTTCTGGTTGACGTACCAACCGAACGAACCGGTCGAGAACTCGCGCGGCTCGGCGACGAGGGTCTGGCCGTTGCCGAGGTCGAGCTTGAGCGGCTCGGCCTTGGCGAGGAAGTCGGCGCGCGAAATCGGGCAGGTGGTCTTGGGCGGCATGCCGACCATATAGCACGCGCGTCCGTTCGTTGTAGACTGCCCTCCCCATGGCCCCCCCAGATTCAAGTGACTCGGGCGACGAAAACGAGTTTGCGCGGCTGCTCGCCGAGTACGAAGGTCCCGAGACCGGCCGCAGCAAGAAGAAACGCAAAGAGCCTGCCGTCGGTGACGAGGTGCGCGGGCGGATCATCTCGATCGGGCGCGACGCCGCGTTCGTCGATCTCGGCGCCAAGTCCGACGGCGTGATCGAGCTGACCCAGCTGCGCGATCGCGACGGCACCTTGACGGTGAAGGAGGGCGACGAGCTCACCGCCACCGTCGTCGAGGTCGGCGGGGTCTCGGGCGGCGTGGTCCTGAAGCGAGTGTTCGGCGGACGCGGCGCCGAGGGCTCGGCCGAGCTCGAGGCCGCCTTTCAGCACGGGCTTCCCGTCGAGGGCACGGTCTCGGGCGTCAACAAAGGCGGCGTCGAGGTCATGATCGGCGGCGTGCGCGCGTTCTGCCCCATCTCGCAGCTCGACCTGCGCCACACCGAGGACGCCGGCGCCTTCGTCGGCCAGAAGCTACGCTGGCGCATCACGCGCTACGAAGCCGGAGGGCGCGGCGCCAACGTCGTGGTGTCGCGCCGCGCGATCCTCGAAGAGGAGCAGGCGACCCGCGCGGCCGAGGTGCGCGGCACGCTCGCCGTCGGTGCCGTGGTCAAGGGGCGGGTGACTGCGCTCAAGGACTACGGCGCGTTCGTCGACCTCGGTGGCGTCGAGGGCATGCTGCACGTGTCCCAGCTCGGGTTTCAGCGCGTCGCGCATCCCAAGGATCTGCTCGCCGTCGGTCAGGAGATCGAGGTGCAGATCTTGAAGATGGAAAAGAGCGACGATCCGAAGAAGCCCGAGCGCATCGCTCTGTCGCTGAAGTCGCTCGAGAAGGATCCGTGGAGCGACGTGGCGACGCGCTTCTACGAAGGCGCGCGGGCGCACGGCACGGTGCGGCGCCTGGAGACGTTCGGCGCCTTCGTCGAAGTGGCGCCGGGCGTCGAAGGGCTCCTGCACGTGAGCGAGCTCGGCAAAGGGCGGCAGATTCGTCATGCGCGTGAAGCGACGAAGATCGGCGCGGCGCTGGACGTGGTAGTACTCGCCGTGGACGCGGACAAGCGGCGGTTGTCGCTCGGGCTCGCCGAAGCCGGCGACGCCGATGGCGGCGAGGCGCCGGGCGCGCCGGCGAGCGCGCCCAAGAGCCTTGGGACTTTCGCCGACCTCCTCAAGGGAAAGAAGAAATGAGCGAACAGAAGGAATCAGAAACGAATGACGCCAAGAAGGCGACTCCGCTGCGCACGGTGACGGAGTTCAGCAGCCTCACGATTCGGCAAGCGGCGGAAGCGAAGGCTCGGCTCGTCGGTGAAGGCGTGGCCGCCGACGAGCTCGGCGGCAAGATCGGCGAGGCGCTCGCTGTCACCGGGGATCGGCTGGCGCGCCTAATCGAGGCGATCGAGGCCGTCGGCGATCGCGCGGCGCGCACGCGCCTGGTGCGCGTGTTCGGCGGTGAGTCGGAGCCGCGCGGCGGCGTGAAGGTGGGCGAGCACTACTTCGTCGTCGACCTGCAGCCCGACGCCGGCGGCGGCGGACGGCGCGATGCGCGCGGCGGCGGTGGTCGCGGCGGCGAGCGCGGCGGACGCGGCGAGCGCGGACGCGGCGGTGGTGGCGGCGGCGGCGGTGAGCGTCGCGGCGGCGGCGGTGGTGGCGGTGGATTCGGCGGCGGCGCGTTCGGGCCGCCCAAGCCGAAGGCGCCGCGCGGGCTCGGCTCGCTGGTCAAGGCCGAGCGCGCCGAGGGCGGTCCGCGCGAAGAGCGCGAAGAGCGCGGCGGCCCGATGCCGCTGGCCGGCGCCGGCTGGATGGTGACGAAGGATCCGTCGGCGCCGTTCGATCGCGGCAAGCGTGGTTTCGACAAGAAGCGCGGCAAGGGTCCGCGTCGCGGTCCCGGCGACAAGCGCGGCCCGGGTGGTCCGGGCGGCGAGCGTCGCGCGGGCGGTCCCGGCGGCGGCGGTCCCGGCGGAGCGCCGGGCGATCGTCCGCGCGGTCCGCGTCCGCCGCGGCCGCACGGGCAGGGTCCGCGCGGTCCGCAGGGTCCGCGTCCGCAGGGTCCGCAGGGTCCGCAAGGTCCGCGTCCGATGGGCCCGCATCCGCTGGGTGCGCATCCGCAAGGTCCGCAGGCGGCCGGGCAGCCGAATCAGCCGGGCGGTCCGGAGGGCGTGAAGAAGAAGCGCCGTCGCGGCGGCCGCGGTCGCGGCAAGCGGCCGGGCATGCCCGGTCAGCCGGGCGGGCCACAGCAGGCAGGCGCACCGAACGCAGGCGCGCCGAACGCAGGCGCGCCGAACGCAGGCGCACCGAACGCAGGCGCACCGAACGCGAGCGCCGAGCCGCAGCCGCACACGCCGCCGCAACAAGCGCAGCATCCGCAGCCGCCGTCGCCGCCCCCGTCGCTACCGCCGGTCAGCGACGAGAACCGCGGCAACGTCAAGCCGAGCGACAGCTCCCACGAAGTCGACGGCAACCGTTAGTCGATCACAAGTCCTGCCCGATGTAGATGTCGTTGCCGTCGGGATCGCGCACGCACGCTTCCCGCATCCCATACTCCGGACGATCCTTCGCCGTCGCCGCCAGCGGCTGGCCGGCCGCCTCGATCTGCGCGACGTAGTCGTCGACGCCGGACGCTAGCCGCACGTGGCAGGCGCCCTTGTAGCTGACCGCCGCGGCCCGCACGAGCATGATCATCGCCGGCCCGAGCTTGACGCCGGCGTAGTCGGCGGCCTGGAACTCGACGGCGAAGCCGAGCACGCGAACGTACCAATCGATCGATCGCGCCAAATCCTCGACCACCAGGGTCGGTGTAATCGCTTCGACGGTGGGCATGCCCGCGATTATACGCTGGCGAACCCCGCGTCGGGGATGTCGAGCGCCGTGCGATCCTCGACGTCGAGCTGCCGCGCCTTCTCCTCGACGCCGGGCAGCACGGTGCGCGCGTAATACTGCGCCGCCGCGATCTTGCCCGCGTAGAACGCCGCATCCGGATGGCCCGCCGCGACGCTCTTGGCTTTCTCGTCGGCGATGACCGCGCCCTCGAGCAGCATCCACGCCACCGCCAGCTCCGACATCATCTCGAGGAAGCGATTGGCCACGAGCGGCACCATCTCGAGCTGCCCCGACTGGAACCAGGTGAGCAGCTTCATCGCCGAGCGCGTCAGCGCCGCCTGCGCCTCGGCGAGCTTCTTCACTTCGCCGCCGAGCTTGGGATGCGCGCTGTTCTTGCCCACGAACTTGCCGACGTCGGCGCCGAACGCCTGCAAGTTCGCGCCGCCGCCCTGCGCCAGCTTGCGCCCGACGAGATCCATCGCCTGGATGTGGTTCGTCCCCTCGTAGATCGAGAAGATCTTGGCGTCGCGGCAATACTGCTCGACGGGATAGTCGCGCGTGAAGCCGGCGCCGCCGTAGGTCTGGATCGCCGTCTCGCAGACGCGGAACCCTTGATCCGATCCGTACGCCTTGACCAGCGGCACCAACAGATCGACCTGCCCCTGATGATAGGCGACCGCTTGATCGTCCTTGCCAGCGAGCACCGTCGTCATGTCCTGATGGTGCGCCAGCTTGATCGCGAGCGCGCGGATGCCCTCGACGCGCGACTTCATGTCGATGAGCATGCGCCGCACGTCGGCGTGCTCGATGATGGGCACGCGCGGCGCCGTCGGATCCTTGAACGCCTTGATCGACGGGCCCTGCTTGCGCTCGCGCGCGTAGTCGAGCGCGTTCAAGAACGCCGCCGAAGCCACCGAGTAGCCTTGCATGCCGACGGCGATGCGCGCCGAGTTCATCATCTTGAACATCTGCGACATGCCCTGGTTGAGCTTGGCGTCGCCTCCGACGGGAACGCCGATGCACGCGCTGTTCTCGCCGAAGTTGAGCACGCAGGTCGCCGACGCGTTGATGCCCATCTTGTGCTCGATGTTGCCGACGGCGACGTCGTTGGGCTCGCCGATCCTGCCAGCCGCGTCGGTGCGCAGCTTGGGCACGATGAACAGCGTCAGCCCCTTGGTGCCGGCCGGCGCATCCGGAACGCGCGCCAGCACCAGGTGCACGATGTTGTCGGTGAGATCATGATCGCCCGCCGAGATGAAGATCTTGGTGCCGCTGATCTTGTAGGTGCCGTCGCCGTTCGGCGTCGCCTTGGTGCGCGCCGAGCCGACGTCCGAGCCCGCGTGCGGCTCGGTGAGGCACATCGTGCCGCCCCATTTTCCCGTGTACATGCGCTCGCAATAGAGCGCCTTCTGCTCGGGCGTGCCGAACGACTCGATGACCTCGGCCGCGCCATAGGTCAAGCCGCCGTACATCGAGAACGCGGTGTTGGCGCCGGAGATGAACTCCTCGACGAGCAGCTGCACCACGCGCGGCGATCCGGCGCCGCCGTATTCGGCATCGACGCCGACCGACTTCCAGCCGCCTTCGTAGAGCTTCTTCCACGCCTCTTTGAAGCCCTTGGGCGTGGTGACCTTGCCGCCTTCGAGGTGACAGCCTTCGGCGTCGGCGGTCGCGTTGAGCGGGCCGATCACCTCGCGCACCCATTTGTAGGCTTCGGTGAGCGTCGACTTGATGGCGTCGGCGTCCCAGCCTTCGAAGTGGCCCTGGCCGAGGATCTTGTCGACGCCGAACTGCTCGAACAAGAGGAACGAGAGCTCGCGAAGATCGGCGCGGTAGCGATTGATGGCGGGAATCGGCTTGCTCACTGGGCGTCTCCTGGTGCTGAATGAACCCTCATTCAGTCTAAGAAATCCGCGGAAAATTGCAACCGGCGATTGCCCGCAACGTTACGATGGGCGCGTGCAAACCAGTCGCGCGCTGCAAGGACTTCGCTGCTTTGCCTGCGATACGCCGCACGCGGCTGATCGACTTCAGAGCGTATGCACGGCCTGCGGGCTGCCCATCCGCGTCGACTACACGCTGACGCCGGAGACGATGCCGCGCGCGTCGTTGCGCGGGCGGGTCGCGTCGTTGTGGCGCTATCGCGAGGTGCTGCCGCTCGCCGCCGGCGAGGTCTCGCTCGGCGAAGGCATGACGCCGCTGTTGCAGCTCGACGCGCGCACGTGGATCAAGGACGAAGCGCAGAACCCGACCGGCTCGTTCAAGGCGCGCGGCATGACCGCCGCGGTGTCCATGGCACGCGCGCTCGGCGCCAAGCGCTTGATGGCGCCGTCGGCGGGCAACGCCGCGGGCGCGCTCGCGGCCTATGGCGCGGCGGCCAAGATCCCCGTCGTCGTCGCCATGCCCGACGACACGCCGCGCGCGTTCGTCGACGAGTGCAAGCACTACGGCGCCGAGGTGAAGCTCGTGCCCGGCACCATCGCCGACGCCGGCAAGTGGCTGCGCGAGAGCGGACCCAAGGACGCCTTCGACGTCTCGACGCTGAAGGAGCCGTACCGCGTCGAGGGCAAGAAGACGATGGCCTACGAGCTCTACGAACAGCTCGACGGCGACTTGCCCGACGTCATCGTCTATCCGACGGGCGGCGGCACCGGCCTTGTCGGCATGTGGAAGGCGTTCGGCGAATTTCGCGCGCTCGGCTGGCCCCTGCCGCGCGTGCCGCGCCTGGTGAGCGTGCAGGCGGCGGGCTGCGCGCCGGTCGTCAAGGCGTTCGGCGACGGCGCGGAGAAGACGGAGCCGTTCGCCAATCCGACGACGCGCGCGTGGGGCCTGCGCGTGCCGTCGCCGATCGCGGGATTCTTGTGTCTGCGCGCGTTGCGCGAAACGCACGGTACCGCCGTCGCCGTCGACGAAGCGTCGATCGCGCCGGCGGCCGCGTGGCTGGCCGCGGCGAGCGGCGCCGACGTGTGTCCGGAAGGCGGCGCCGCCTGGGCCGCGGTCGAGGAATTGCGAGCGAGTGGCTGGATCGAGCCCGATGCACGTGTGGTCGTCTTCAACACCGGTACGGGACTGAAGTATCGTTGACCATCTTCACGAGCGGCGCGCATCGCGATACGATCAGGCGATGCGAAAAATTATCTTCCTCATAGTGCTCATGCCGGCGAACCTTCTCGCGCAGGAGCCGCCAGCGCCGCCGGCGACAGTCGACCCATACACGGCGCCGCCGCCGACGATGCCACCGCCGGGCGCGATTCCGATGACGCCGATCCTGGCGGCGCCGCTGCCGCCGCCCGGGCCGGGCGACGTCGCGTTCGTGCAGCGTTCGGCGGCCGAGAATTACCGCGGGCAGTGGCGCGGCGCGCGCGTGATGAACGGCTTCGGCGGCGTCCTCAGCCTCCTCAGCGTCGGCCTCACGCTGTCGAACGTCATCTACGTCGCGGCCGCGCACTATCCGCCGAGCGTGAGCGATCTGACCAAGGTGCCGTCGCCGTCCGATCCGGCGCAGGCGCTCTCGTACGTCTCGTCGACGACCTCCGCGTTCGCCTTCGGGCTCGCCGCCGGCAGCCTCGGCTGGCGCCATCACATCCTGCGCAAGCTCGACGCCGACACCGGCCGCGGCCTCTTCTGGGGCGGCGCCATCACCGGCCTCGTCGGCATCGCGGCGATCGCGTCGAGCTACATCGTCGGCTTCGCGAGCGTCGCCAACACGCGCGATCAGAGCATCGCCGTCCTCTCGACGTCGCTCGGCGGCTCGGCGATCTGCAGCGTCGCCACCGCGATGTTCGCCAAGGACGCCACCAATGTGCAAGAGGCGTGGCGAAACCTGACGACCTTCTGACGCCATCTCCTGGGTGAGTCGGCGCGCTGAGTCCAGCCGGCTCACTTGCCGTCGCTGCCGCAAGCATTCCCGCGCAGTTGGCCGTGGCCCCTTCGTTGCACTAGCAAGCGCCCGAAAGGAGCTCCAACCAATGCGTACGAACCTTCTCGCTTATCTACTCCCCCTTGGTCTCCTCGCCGGCTGCGGCGGCGCCGATCCCTCGAGTGACTCCGCCTCGGTCTCGGCCGCCCTCGACTCCAGCGGACAAACGGCAAACGAGAGCGCGCTCATGGTCGCGACCACCACCGGCACCGAGGCCGCCACCAGCGGCATCGAGGCTGCGACGATGGCCGGCGGCGGCGCCAAGACCAACTGGCAGCCGGCCGGCTGCGTGACCGCGACGGAGAACCAGAACGTGGTCACCTATGCGTTGAACGATTGCACCGGGCCGTACGGCCTCGTGCACGTCACCGGCACCGTCGTCGCGACCTTCAGCGCCGATTCCGCCGGCATCCACGCCGAGCTGCAGACGAACAACCTGCACATCAACGGCGCGACCATGACGCTCGACTCCAAGGCCGACTACACGGTCAACGGCCCCGCCAAGTCGCTCACCGTCAACACCGACGGCAGCGGCACCGGCTCGTTCGGCAACACCATCACGCGCTCGGGCAAGTACACGCTGACGTGGAACGACGCCACCGCCTGCGCCACGCTCGACGGCGCCTGGTCGACGGGGATCGACAACGCGACGTGGTCGACGTCGATCTCGAACTACGCGCAGTGCGTGGCCCACTGCCCGACCTCGGGCGTGCTCAGTCACACCGGCGGCCTCAGCAAGGTCACCTGGACCGTGACGTTCGACGGATCGGCGCAGGCCAAGTGGACCTCGTCGCGCGGGCCGTCGGGCACGTTCGGCCTCCTCTGCCTGCCGTAATCCACTACAATAAGACGGGCGTGTCTTCCGTCGAGCTCGACCTTCGCGAGAACGGGCGCTTCGACGTCCTGCGACGGCTCGGCGAAGGCGGCATGGGCGTCGTCTACGAAGCCTACGACCGCGAGCGGCGCATGCGCGTCGCGCTCAAGACCCTCCGCACCCTCAGCGCCGAAGGCATCCTCCGCTTCAAGAACGAGTTTCGCGCGCTGCAGGACCTCTCGCATCCCAACCTGTGCACCCTCGGCGAGCTGATCACGCTCGGGCGGCAGTGGTTCTTCACGATGGAGCTGGTCGACGGCGTCGATCTGCTCGGCTGGGTGCGGCCGCGGCGCGAGGGCGTGCCGCATTCGTCGCCGCTGTCGACGTCGCGCGACTTCGTCGATCCGTCGCCGAGCGCGGACACGATGCGGCCGCACGCTTCTGCGATCGAGAAGATGAACCGCGCGCAGCGGCCGCCGATCGATCTGCCGCGCTTGCGTTCCGCGCTGGTCGAGCTGGCGCGCGGCGTGACCGCGCTGCACGCGGCCGGCGTCGTCCATCGCGACATCAAGCCGCCCAACATCCTCGTCGAGGGCAAGACCGGACGCGTGGTGCTGCTCGACTTCGGCCTCGCGCAGTCGGCGACGCGCGCGGGCGACAGCGACATCCGCGTCGTCGGCACCGCCGACTACATGGCGCCCGAGCAGGCGTCGGGGCGCAAGGTCGGGCCCGAGGCCGATTGGTACTCGGTCGGCGTCGTGCTCTACGAGGCGCTCACCGGCGGCGTGCCGTTTTCGGGCGCGCCGCTCGAGGTGCTCTTGCAGAAGCAGGGGCGCGATCCGATGCCGCCGCGCGCGCTGGCGCCGGAGACGCCGGCCGATCTCGACGCGTTGTGCGTGGGCCTTCTGCGCAAGGACGCGCGCGAGCGCTTCGGCGCCAAGGAATTGTACGAGCGACTCTTGCGCGGCGCGGAGGCGGCCGAGCTGGCATCGGCGCCGCATCGCGAGGCGCGCTTCGTCGGACGGCGCGCCGAATTGGCCGCGCTCGAAGCGGCGTGGGAGCGCACGCGCGGCGGAGCGCCGGTGACGGTGCACGTGCGCGGCGAGTCGGGCGTGGGCAAGAGCGCGCTGGTGCGCCACTTCGTCGACAGCCTGCGCAAATCGGCGAGCGACGTAGTGGTGCTGCAAGGTCGCTGCTACGAGCGCGAGAGCGTGCCCTACAAGGCGCTCGACGGCGTCGTCGATTCGCTGGCGCGCTGGCTGGCGCGGCTGCCCAAGGTCGACGCGGCGATGATGCTGCCGGCGCGCGCGGGCCTGCTCGCCGAAGTGTTCCCGGTGCTCCGGCGCGTCGAGGCGGTGGCGTCGGCGCCGCGTCCGCCGGCTGATGGCGACCCGCAGCAGCTGCGACGGCAGTTGTTCACGGCGCTGCGCGAGCTCCTCGGCCGCGTGGCGTCGAAGCGCGCGCTCGTCGTCGTCATCGACGATCTGCAGTGGGCCGATCTCGACTCGTTGGCGCTGCTCGAGGCGATCACGCGGCCGCCCGAAGCGCCGGCGATGCTGGTGATCGCAACTGCGCGCGCAGGCGAGGACGCGCCGGCGTCGCGCCCTTCGTTGCTCGCGGCCGAGGCGCGGCAGGTCAACTTGTCGCGCCTGCCGCCCGACGAGGCGCGCGCGCTGGCGTCGGAGCTGTTGTCGTCGACGACGGCGGCCGGCTCGCCGCTCGCCGATCTGTCGGCGGAGGCGATCGCCGAGGAGGCGGGCGGCCATCCGCTGTTCATCGACGAGCTGGTGCGCCACGCGCTGGCGGCGCGCGCCGATCGCGGCGCGCCCTTGCACCTCGAGGACGCGCTCTGGGATCGCGTGCGCCGTCTCGACGGCGACGCGCAGCGCGTGCTCGAGCTGGTGGCGGTGTCGGGCGGCCCCATCGTCCAGCAGGCGGCGGCGCGCGCGGCCGACGTCGACTTCCCCACGTTCGCGCAGCAGGCAGCGACGCTGCGCGCGGCCAACCTCGTGCGCACGACCGGCACGCGGCCGGCCGACTTCATCGAGCCCTATCACGATCGCGTGCGCGCGACCATCGAGTCGCATCGCACCGCGGCCGAGGTACGGCGCGCGCACGAGCGCATCGCCATCGGCCTCGAGTCGATCGGGCGCACCGATCCGGAAGCGCTGGCGACGCACTGGCAAGGCGCCGGCGAAAACGACAAGGCGGCGGCCTACGCCACGCAAGCGGCGGAGCGCGCCTTCAAGGCGCTCGCGTTCGATCGCGCGGCGCAGCTCTATCGGCAGACGCTGGTGATGCGTCCGCCCGGCGCCGCCGACGTGGCCACGCTGCAGGTGCGGCTCGGCGACGCGCTGGCGCAGACCGGCCGCGGCGCCGAGGCAGCGCGCGCCTATTTGTCGGCGGCGGAGCGGCCGTCGACGGGCCCGGCCGATGCGCTCGAGCTGCGGCGCAAGGCGGCCGAGCAGCTCCTGCGCGCCGGCCACGTCGACGACGGCTTGCAGGCGCTGGCGCCGGTGCTGGCGGCCGTGAACCTGCGCGTGCCGGCCTCGCCGCGCGCGGCGCTGATGTCGCTTCTGTGGCAGCGCGCGCAACTGAAGCTGCGCGGCCTCAAGTTCAAGCGCCGGCAGGTATCCGAGCTGCCGCCGGCGCTGCTCGCGCGCGTCGACGCGGCGTGGTCGCTCGCGGTCGGGCTCGGCAACGTCGACACCATCCGCGGCGCCGACTTCGCGACGCGACACTTGCGGCTGGCGCTCGGCGCGGGCGAGCCGACGCGCGTGGCGCGCGCGATGGCGTTCGAGGCCTGCCTGACCGCGGCCATGGGCGCCGACGGCGTGGCGCGCGCCAACGCGCTCGCCGCCGAGGCGGAGAAGATCGCCGACGAGGTCAAGGACGCGCACGCGACCGGGCTGTCGGTGGCGGCGCGTGCGATCGCGCTGCACATGAACGGCCTGTGGTCCGACTGCTTGCCCTTCTTCGACGAGGCCGAGCGCATCTTTCGCGAGCGCTGCACCGGCGTGGCCTGGGAATTGGCGACGGGAAACCTCCTGCGCAGCTACAGCCTGGCGCGCCTCGGCGAGCTCACCGAGCTGTCGAAGAACGTGACGGCGTTTCTGCAGGAAGCCGAGCAGCGCGGCGATCTCTACGGCACCACCGTGCTGCGCATGGGCGAGCCGAACCTCATCTGGCTGGCGATGGATCTGCCCGACGAAGCGCGCAGCGAGTGCGAAGAGGGAATCCGCCGCTGGTCGCAGCGCGGCTTTCATCAGCAGCACGTCGACTTCAGCTACGCGATGACCCAGATCGATCTCTACGTCGGCGACGGCGCGGCGGCGTTCGCGCGCGTGTCGGGCGTATGGCCGCAGCTCGAAAAATCCTTCACGCTGCGGCTCGACGTGGCGCGCATCGTCAACCTCGATTTGCGCGGGCGCGCGGCCATCGCGGCGGCGGCAGCGGCGACCGAGCCGCATCGCAAGCCGCTCCTTGCCGACGCCGAGCGGACGGCGCGCGCGCTGGAAAAGGAGCGCGCGGCGTGGGCGCAGCCGGGCGCGGTGATGCTGCGCGCGGCGCTGGCGCACCTCGCCGGCGACGACGCGGCGGCGGCGGGGCACCTCGAGCGCGCGGCCGCGCTGTTCGACGAGCACGACATGCGGATGCACGCGGCGGTGGCCCGCGGACGGCGCGGCGCGCTCCTCGGCGCCGACGCAGGACGCGCCGATCGCGAGTCCTCGGCGACCTGGATGCGCGCGCAAGCCGTCGCCAACCCCGACAAGTTCATGCGCGTGCTCGCGCCCGGCTATTAGCGCAGCGCTTCGAGCTCCTGCCAGCGCGCGTACAAACGATCGACCTCCGCGCGCGCGCCATCGAGCGCAGCGACGAGCGCCGGCACTTCGGCGGCGCGCGTCTTGTAGATCGCCGGATCCGCGAGCTCCGCCGACAACGCCGACACTCTCTCTTCCGCCGCCGCGATCGCGCCCTCGATCCCCTCGAGCTCCTGCTTCTCCTTGAACGTCAGCTTCCGCTTCGCCTCCGGCTTCTTCTCGCTCTTCTCCGCAGCGGACGGCGGAAGGCTGACGGCGGACGGCGCCGGCACTTTCGCCAGCTGCTTGCCGTGCCACGACGACCAATCGCCCTCGTACAGCACCACGCGCCCGTCGCCCTCGAACGCGAGGATGCCGGTCGCGACCTTGTCGAGGAACCAGCGATCGTGCGAGACCACCAGCGCGCAGCCGGGAAACGCCGCCAGCGCCTCCTCGAGCACGCCGAGCGTGACGAGGTCGAGATCGTTGGTCGGCTCGTCGAGCACGAGCAGATTGCCGCCGCGCCGAAGCAGCCGCGCCAGCTGCACGCGGTTGCGCTCGCCGCCCGAGAGTGCGCCCACCGGCGTATCGGCGAAGCGATCGTCGAACAGCATCATGCGCAGGAACGTGCGCACGTGCACCGCGCCGTCGTCGAGGAACACGTGGTCGCTGCCGTCGGACACTTCCTCGAGCACCGTCTTGTCGTCGCGCAGCGCCGCGCGCGTCTGATCGAGATACGAGAAGCGCGTGTTGAGCCCGACGACCACCTTGCCTTCGTCGGGCTCGAGCTCGCCGAGGATGGTACGCACCAGCGTCGTCTTGCCGGCGCCGTTGGGCCCGACGACGCCGATGCGATCGCCCGGCTTCATGGTCAGCGTCAGGTGGCGAAACAGCCAACGGCCGTCGCCTCCGGCCGCAGGCACGCGCTTGCCGGCGTCGTCGAGCTCGAGGATGGTCTTGCCCATGCGCCCGCCCGTCGGCAGCCTGAGCGCCAGCGGCCCCGTGCGCTTCTCCTCCGCCGCCGGCGCCGACGCCACCGCCGCGTCGAAGCGATCGATGCGCGCCTTCTGCTTGGTGCTGCGCGCCTTGGGCCCGCGCCGGATCCAATCGAGCTCGCGCCGCACGAACGCGCGCCGCGCCGACTCCTTCGCCGACTCCTGCGACAGCCGCTCCGCCTGCTGCTCGAGGAACTGCGTGTAGCCGCCGTCGTAGGCGAACAGCTCCCCGCGATCGAGCTCGAGGATGCGCGTGGCCACGCGATCGAGAAAATAGCGATCGTGCGTCACCAGCATGAGCGCGCCGTTCCACTCGCGCGCCAGCCGCTCCTCGAGCCAGGCGATGGTGTCGGCGTCGAGGTGGTT
>DASXOU010000038.1:0-14347 GCA_036494045.1 Polyangia bacterium
CGCCAAACCCGACAAGAACGCGCCGCAGCTCAAGCAGTGGAAGCTGCCCAACGGGCTCGAGATCCTGTTCCTCGCCGATCACAAGGCGCCGGTGGTGACGGTGCAGGTCTTCTATCACGCGGGCGCCAAGGACGAGCCGCAGGGCAAGCGCGGCATGGCGCACATGTTCGAGCACATGATGTTCAAGGGCTCGACCCACGTGCCGCCCGAGGAGCACGCGCGATTCATCGCGCTCGTCGGCGGCGAGTACAACGCCTTCACGCAGGACGACACCACCGGCTTCCACGACACGGTGCCGCCGTCGGCGCTCGACTTCACGATGAAGCTCGAGGCCGAGCGCATGCGCAACTTGAAGCTGACGCAGAAGACGATCGACTCCGAGCGGCAGGTGGTCGAGGAGGAGCTGCGGCTGCGCATCGACAACAATCCGATCCAGCGCGCGCTCAAGGAGGAGCTGGCGCAGGCGTATACGACGCATCCGTATCGCATCAGCGCCGCCGGCGAGAAGCGCGACCTCGACACGGTGACGCCGGCCGACTGCCAGAAGTTCTACGACGAGTATTACCGGCCCAACAACGCGGCGCTCATCGTCGTCGGTGACACCGAAGAGTCGACGGTGAAGTCGCTGGCGGCGAAATATTTCGGACCGCTCGAGAAGGGTCCGCCGCCGCGCCACGACGCGCTCAAGGAGCCGGAGCAGACCGAGATGCGCCAAAAGACGCTGGCGCTGCCGGTGCAGCTGCCGGTGATCATCGGCGCCTATCACATCCCGGCCGGCGACAACCCCGATCTGTTCGCGCTGCAGGTGCTGCAGCAGATCTTGTCGGGCGGCGAGTCGGCGCGGCTGCATCAGCGGCTGGTGCGCAAGGATCATACGGCGGTGGCCGCGGGCGGGATCGTGCTGGCGCACGAGGATCCGGGGCTGTTCGTCACGTTCGCGGCCTATCTGCCGAACATGGACGTCGAGAAGCTGAAGGCGGCCCTCGACGAGGAGATCGGCAAGCTGGCGACGGCGAAGATCGAGCCGCGCGAGCTGCAGAAGGCGAAGAACCAGCTGGCGGCGCGCGCGGTCTATCAGCGCGAGCGCGTCTCCGAGCTGGCGACGAGCATCGGCGTGTCGTGGGTCGTCGAGCACGATCCGACGCGGCCGTTCTCCAGCCCCGCGAAGTTCGACGCGGTCACCGCCGACGACGTCATGCGCGTGGCCAAGAAGTATCTGGTGAAGACGAACCTGAGCATGCTGACGCTGGTGCCGGCGAAGGCGGCAGCGCCCAAGCCGACGGCGGGAGGTAAAAAATGATCCGCGCGCACAATTTTGTCGCGGCGTTGTTGTGCAGTTGCACCATGAGCCTGCCGCTGGTCGCGGCGGCGCAGGCGCCGTCGAAGCCGATGCCGGCGGTGACGCCTGCGCCGGGCGCGCCCAAGCCGGCGACGGCGACGACGGCGCCGAATGAGCCCGATCCGTGGAAGGGGCGCACCGATCTGTTCATTCCGCCCAACCTGCAGCCGACGACCAAGGTGAACATCGGCGCGCTCTCGCGCTCGACGACGCAGAACGGCATCTCGCTCGTGACCGTGCCGCGCCATCAGATCGCGTCGGTCGACGTGACGCTGGCGATCCGCGTGCCCGACACCGCCGAGCCGATCGACAAGACCGGCGTAGCGCAGTTCACGGCGTCGATGCTGCGCAAGGGCACGGCCAAGCGCACCGCCGATCAGATCTCCGACGCCATCGACTTCGTCGGCGGCGGCATCAGCGCGCAGGCGGAGGGCGGCGCCATCTACGTGTCGTGCCACGCGCGCTCGCGCGATCTGGGGCTGTGCCTCGATCTCGTCAGCGACCTGGCGATAAACGCCACCTTCCCCGAGAAGGAGATGGGCGAAGCGCGCGATCAGCTGATGGCGACGGTCAACGGCGTCAAGGACAACCCCAACGAGCTGGCCACGTGGCATGCGGCCAACGTCTTTTACGGCGACGACGATCCGCGCGGGCGGCCGATGTCGAAGAAGTCGATCGAGGCGATCACGCGCGCCGATCTGGTCGCGTTCCGCGACAAGTGGTTCGCTCCCAACAACGCCATCCTCGCCGTCTCCGGCGACGTCGACGAAAAGGCGCTCAAGCCGCAGCTGCAAAAGACGTTCGGCGCGTGGAAGAAGCACGACGTGCCGCCGGTCATGGATCCGCCGGCGCGTCCGATGCCGATGGGCAAGACCATGCCGGTGCGGCTCGTCGACAAGCCGGACGCGACGCAGTCGGTGATCTTGCTGCTCGGCCCCGGCATCCGTCGCGCCGATCCGTCGTACTACGCGGTGCGGCTCATGAACTATACGCTCGGCGGCGGCGGCTTCTCCTCGCGCCTGATGAAGACGGTGCGCTCCGAGGGCGGCAAGACGTACGGCGTGAGCTCGCGCTTCGACGCCGGGCGCGACGCCGGACCGTTCATGGCGTCGACGTTCACCCGCAACGCCGAGACCACGTCGACGTTGAAGCTGGTGCTCGACGAGATCGCGAAGATGAAGTCGGGCGGCCCGACGGAAGAGGAGCTCAAGGCGGCCAAGAACAACATGATCGGCGGCTACGGGCTGCGGCTCGAGACCGGCTCCGATCTGGCCGAGGCGCTGATCGGCGCCGAGATCGACGGGCTCGATAGTAAGTACGTCACCGAATATCCGTCGCGCCTCGACGCCATCACGGTCAGGGAGGCGACCACGGCGGCGCAGCAGCATCTCGAGCCGCGCGCGCTCGTCGTCATCGGCAAGGCGGCCGAGGTAGGCCCGCTGCTCAAGAAGGCGGGCTACGCCAAGATCGAAGTCATGAACTATCTCGATCCGGTGTCGGGCGCGGAGCGGCGCGCGGCGCAGGCGGCGCGCTCGGCGTCGGCGGAAGTGTTGCCGGTGGAGGCGATGGAAGGGCGGCGGCTGCTCGAGCTGGCGCTGCAAGCGCGCGGCGGCCAGGCGGCGCTCGGCAAGGTGCAGACGCTGGCGATGAGCGGCAAGGGCATGGTGTCGATGGGCGGGCAGCAGATGCCGCTCAGCGTCGACGTCAAGGAGATCCGCGGCAAGGCGTCGCGCGAAGAGATGGACATGGGCGGCATGCAGGTCAAGATCGTCGTCGGCAACGGCAAGGCGTACATGCAGCAGGGCGACATGCGCAAAGACGCGGCGCCCGAGATGCGCGCCGAGCTGGAGAAGGCGCTGTTCCGCGATCCCAACTTCATCGTGCTCAACGCGCTGCAGCCGGGCGTCAAGATTCGCGGGCTCAAGCCGACGGCGATCGGCGCCGTCAGCTACGACACGCTCGAGATCATCTCGGTCGAGGGCGACGCCTATCGACTGTTCCTCGATCCGAAGTCGCATCAAGTGACGCGGATGCAGTATCTCGAGGAGCAGAAGCAGGTGACCGACGAGCTCGGCGACTATCGCATCGTCGAGGGCGTGTCGTTCCCCTTCAAGTTCCAGCACGGGTCGAGCGGACAGCAGGTCGACATTCAGTACGACAAGATCGTGGTGAATCCGAAGCTCGCGGCCGATCTATTCCAATAGCGCGCTCGTCGCTATTCCAGTAACGCTCGCCGCATCAGCGGCAGCGGCAGCGCCCCCTCCGACAAAAACGCGTCGTGGAACTTGCGCAGGCTGTAGCCGGCGCCGAGCTTCTTCTTGTATTCGTCGCGCAGCGCCAGGATCTGCAGCTTGCCGTAGGTGTAATAGAGGTACGTCGGATCTTCGGTGCCGCGCTTGGCTTCCATCTCGGCCACCTTCTTCGACTGCAGGCCCTCGTGCTGGAAGAACTCGGCCGCTTGCGCGACGGTCATGCCGCGCGTGTGCATGCGAATGCCGACGACGTAGCGCGCCGCGCGCAAGAGCGCCTCTTGCAATTGCGCCAGGCGCTGCTTGGGATCGTCGCCGGCGACGCCCTCGTCGATCATCATCTGCTCGGCGTAGTGCGCCCAGCCTTCGACGTTCGACGAGCAGCCGTACATCTTGCGCGTGCGCGAGCGCATCTCGGGCATCCACAGAAACTGCACGTAGTGGCCGGGGAAGGCCTCGTGGATCGAGACCATCGTGATGATCGTGCGCGAAAAACCGCCGCGCATGTAGCTCTCGACGTCGGCGGGCGACCACTTCGGATCGGGCAGCGTCACGTTGTAGTAGGCCTCGTTGGCGTTCTTCTCGTAGGGGCCGGGCGTGTCCATCGACGCCAGCGTGAAGGCGCGCATGAACGGCGGCGACTCCTGCACGATCGGCATCACCGTCGACGGGACGGTCACGATCGACTTGTCGATGAGGAACTTGCGCAGCCCGGCGAGCTTGGCCTGCGTGTCGGCGATCAGCGTCTCGGGCTTGCCGTGATCGGCGGCCAGCGACGCCTGCACCTCTTGCGCGGGCTTGGACGGATCGATCTTCTTTGCGGTGGCGACGAACGCGCCGCGCAGCCGCGCCAGCTCGGCCTCGCCGCGCGCCAGCACTTTGTCGAGCGGCTCGGTGATGCCCTCGTCGGCGGCGAGCTTCTTCCCGAACGCGTCGGCGCCGATGGCGAAGTCCTCTTTCGCCTTGGGCAGCATGTCCTTCTTCAGCCACTCGCCGAAGTCGGCCAGCGCCTTACACGCCGTCGCCGTCGACGCGGCGAAGCGTTTCTGCAGCGCCGCGTCCTTGACGCCGGCGAACGCCTGCACCGTGTCCTTCTGCAGGAACTCGATGTTCGACGGCAGCTCCTCGAGCGCGAGCTCGATGGAGATCTTGGGCACGTCACGCAGGTTGGCCCGCGCCGACGCCATCAGCGTCGGCACCGCGTTCTCGCGCGCGATCACCGACGCCAGCCGCTCGGGCGCGGGCGCGAAGTTGCGCTTGACGATCAAGTAGACCGCGCCAAGCGCGTCGCCAGTGTAGACGCGCGGATGGCGCTGCCAGTCGCGGGTGTTCTCGTACCAGACGATCGTCGACTCGTTGTTGAGCCGCATCGCCTCGAGATCGGCGGCTTCGTCGCGCGAGAACGCCGTCTTGTCGACGGCGGCGAAGCGATCGCGCCAGGCGTGCGCCCAGGCGATCCGCTTCTTCACCGCCGCCGGCGAGTAGTCGGTGAGCTTCTTGTCGTACGTGTGAATGCCCTTGGAGGTCGCGTTCTCTGGCGAGTCGACGAGGATCTCGTCCCAGTAGCGATCGGCGAGCTTGGTGAACGAGGCGTTGGCGGCGGCGTGCGCGCGTGGCGACAGCGCCGCGACTGCGACGACGACAAGAGCGATGTGACGCATGGAGCTCCTAGGGCGTGCGCGGCCCGAAGAGGAACTGTAGCGCACCGGGCAGACGTTCGGCCCAATAGACTTCGTTGTGTTGACCGCCGGCTTGGACGACATGATCGAAGTCAACACCGGTGGCGTAGCCGATGTTCACGTAGGTCGTGGCCAGCATGTCGGTGTCGGTGACGTCGTCGTCGCCGTCGCCGGAGTCGCCGCTGTCGACGTAGACCCGCGCCGGCCGCGCGCTCGTGGGCATGCCGCCCACGTCGCCGATGATGACGTCGGTGTTCCACCACGTCGACGGCGACATGGCGCCGACGATGCCGTAGACGTCGGGCCGCTCGACGCCGGCGTAGGCGCTGATGAGCCCGCCCAGCGACGAGCCGAGGATGCCGGTGTGCGCGCGATCGGGGACGGTGCGCAGCATCGAGTCCACTTGCGGCTTGAGCTCGTCGATGAGCAGCGACAGGTACAAGTCGCCGCCACCGCCGCCGGGCGTGGTCGGATCGGTCGTGGGCGTGTACTCGTAGATGCGCTGCGCGGTGTTTTCGACGCCGATGACGATGATCTCTTCGATCGATCCGTCCTCGGCGGCGGCGTCGAGCGTCTCGTCGACCTTCCACTCGTTGCCGCCGAAGGCGAGCGCGGGATCGAAGAGGTTCTGCCCGTCGTGCATATAAAGGACGGGGAAGCTGGCGCGCGTGTTCTCGGCGTACGACGGCGGCAGGTAGGCCCAGATGGCGCGATCGTTGTTCAGCACCGTCGAGTGGAAATCGGCGATCAGCTTGGTGACGGTGCCGGTCACGGTCGTAAAGTGCGGGTAGACGTCGACGGTGGCGCCGGGCGCGACCGTGTAGTTGGGGCCGCGCGACCAGGTGGTGTCGTCGAGGAGCGGCTTCCACGCGACCGGCGCGGCCAGGTTGGCGAAGGTGTACGTCCAGGTGTCGTCGCTCCCGGCGACGAGCGCGACGCCGGCGTCCCAGCCGAGCCCGGCCGAGTCGCCGCGCAAGGTCAGCGTGTGGCTGCCGGCGGGATAGTGCACGCGCAGCGTGGTCGCCGACGGGTAGGGAACGTTGCCGCCCGAGCCGTCGCCGGGCGCGCCGCCGGCGCTGCCGCCGCTGCCGCCGTTTCCCGTCGGTGAATTGGGGTTCGAGCTGGTCGTCGACGAGGAACAGCCGACGACGAAGAGGAGGGAAAACGCGGCCGCGCGAACGTAACTCACGCCTGAGGCGATATCACGCCCGCGCGGCTCGGGTCAACCGATCTAGAAGACGGCGCCGACCGCCGTGAACGCCAGGCCGACCGACAGCGAATCCTTGGTGGTGTTCGCCTTGTTGGGGGCGTAGGCGCCGCTGGCATCGAACAGCTGCACGTCGGGCGCGAGCACGTTCTGGATCAGGCCCGCCGTCGAGACTTCGCAGGTGTCGATGATGTTGTCCTTGGCGGCGGCGCACATGCCGGGACGCGTGCCGTACGACGGATTCTGGCAGGTCATCGACGGGCAGGCCGCGTCGGCCTTGCCGCCGTTGTCGAAGATCGACGCGATCTGCATGTCGGTCGACGTCTGCGGATTGTCGTTCATCAGCTTGTTCGAGAGGATCGTGGCGACGGCGGGGATGATGTTCATCTGCACGTCCGACGACTTGATGCCGCCGTTGAGCTGGCCGCCGGTGATCATGCCGGCCGAGTTGCGCGTGTACTGAAGGTACGCGCCCTGGACCTTGAGCAGCACCGGGGTGGCGCCGGCGACGAGCGGCAGCTCGATGGCCACGGTGACCGGGCTCTTGGTGGTGGCCGGCGGCGCCGAGGTGAACTTGCCCACCTTGATCGGGCCGTTGAAGGTGCCGCCCTGCTGCGAGCTGTCGACGGTGAAGTGGCCGGTGCCGCTGAAGTCCGGCATGGTCACCGACTGACCGATCTGCACCACCGACGTGGCGCAGCTGTCGCTCTGGAACGTCGTGTCCGTCGACGATTCGCTCATGAGCAGCACCAGCGTGCCGTCGGCGGTGGCCATGTCGACGCCCGACTGCACGTCGAGGCCCTGGCCGCTGAGCGCGCCGATGATGTTGCCGAGCTGGTTGTCGACGCGGCCATCGCCGTTTAGATCGATGGCGAAGTCCGAGCGCTGCTCGGGAACCATGACCGCGTTGACCACGTACTGGGCCTTGTTCGAGCCGCCCGAGGCCGTGCAGTCGCCGCTGTCGGATCCGCCGCCACAGGCGCCGAAGGCCAACGGGACCAATGAGAACAGGCTAAAGATGATGCGCTTCATGTTTGCCCCTCGCTTCCGGTTGGGAGGCAGCGGTTATAACAGAGTTGAGTGTCTGGACTCCAGCGTTTAGACTTCAAAAACCTCTGATGGGATCGGATGGATTTACTTGGTCGGGCTCGCTGGACGAAACCGACATTCAGTCGCTCTATGCGGCCTGCCAGTCGTTGCGCTTCTCGGGCAAGCTCGAGCTGCGCGACGGCGCGACCAAGGCCGAGGTCACGTTCGTCGGTGGCGAGCCCATCGAGATCGACGGCGGCGACACGCAGCGCATCGCGCTGTGGAACCGCGGGACGTTTCGCGCGGTGCAGAGCATTCCCAATCTCGCGGGCGAGCTGACGGGGCAGCGCGAGATGGAGGGGTCGCTCGCGATCACGAAGGCTTCACAATTGTGGGCCTGGGTTTCGGAGTACCGGCTCACTTGCGACATCGACCTCGAGCGGCCCGGCTCGAAGGCGTTGGTGGCGTTCTCCAACGGGCACGCCGAGAGCGCGCAGGTCAACGGCGCGCCCGAGCTGGCGGCGCTGGCGCGCGTGTCGTCGTGGACCGACGGAACATTTCGCGTGCGGCTCAAGCCCTTGTTCGTCGAGGGCGTGATCGCGGCGCCGCCGCCGATGCCGGAGAGCGCGCCGCCGGCGGGGCGGCAGTTCGACGTGTCGCGATCGATTCCGATGGACATCAAGCTGCGCGAGCAGCAAAAGCTGGCGGCGGGCAACGCCAGCTTCGGGCCGGCCAAGCGCGTCGGTGGGCCGACGCCGCCGCTCGGTGAATTGGCGATGGGGCCGTCGGCGTCGCCGTCGCCGTTCGCGTCGTCGTCGTCGCGCGTGGGCGAGGAGCGCACGTCGGAGACGCAGCCGCTGCCGCCGCCGAGCTTCGCGCGGCAGGCGGCGCAGGGCTCGTCGAAGAATGGGAAGCGCAGCCCGTTCGATCCGATGGAGCTGTCCAAGCCGTATCCGCGGCACGACGACACGATGTCGACGCGCGGGCGCAAGATGCCGTGGCTGTTGTCGCTGACGGCGATCGTGATCGCGGGCGGATTGGGCGCGCTCTACTATTTCCATTTGCCGCCGTTCTCGCCGCCGCCGAAGCCGATCGTCGAAGAGAAGCCGATTGCGGAATCGGGCGAGACGCAGAAGCCGTCGGGCGAGAAGCAGGCGGCGACGGGCGAGACGCAGAAGCCGTCGGGCGAAACGCAGAAGCCGTCGGGGGAAACGCAGAAGCCGTCGGGCGAGACGCAGAAGCCGGAGATCAAGCCGGAGAATCCCAAGCCGGAAGTGAAGCCGGAGAATCCCAAGCCCGAGATCAAGAAGCCGGCGGCGGAGAAGCCGACCGACAAGATCGTCGCCAAGGCGCGGCTCCTGTTGATCGAGGGGCATTCGCACACCGCGCTCGAGCAGTTCCGCCGCGCCATCAAGATGGCGCCCAAGGACGCGGCGCTGAAGACGTACGAGCTGCAGGCGATGGGCAAGCTCGGCAAGGCGGAGCTGATGATCGAGGGTAAGGGCAGCGTCTCGATCGACGGGCACAAGTTCGCCGCGCCCAAGAAGCTGCGGGTCATGGCCGGGCCGCACGTGATCGACGCCGGCGACGGCGACGAAGAGGTCGCGCTCAAGCGTGGCGAAAAGCGGCGCGTCAAGGCCAAGAAGTGATCGGCGGGCTCTTGCTGGTCGCCGGCGGCGCGGCCGGCGCGGCGTGGGCGTTGCGCGCCGCGACGTCGCGGCGGCGGCCGATCGATCTGGCGGGCGCGCTCCTGGCGCCCGTGTTCGTGGCCGCGATCCTCGTCGGTGGCGTGATGTGCTTCGTGCCGCGCTTCTTGCGCTAGCGGCGGCGCTGACGGCGGCGCCGACGGCGGCGCGCGCGGCGGTCACCTATCGCGTGACGCTCGACGAGCGGGCGGCCCATCGCGCGACCGTGGAGATGACGGTGACCGGCGTGGCGGCGGGCGGCGCCGTCGAGCTGTGGATGCCGGTGTGGACGCCGGGTGCGTACGAAATGCGCACGTGGGGGCGCAACGTGACGCCGCTCGACGCGCACGACGGCGCCGGGCGCGCGCTCGTGCTCGCGCGCAGCGGGCCGAGCACCTTTCGCGTCGACAGCGCGGGCGGCGGCGGCGACGGCACGGTGCGCCTGCGCTATCGCGTCTACGCGGGCAAGCTCACCGACGATGGCTCGCACATCGACGGCGGCCACGCGCTCATCAACGGCTCGTCGCTGTTTCTGGCGGTGCGCGGGCAGGAGCGCGGGCTGCACGAGCTGCGCGTGACGCTGCCGGCCGGCTGGCGCGCGGCCACCGCGCTCGACGAGGACGCCAGCGGCTGGTCGGCGACGAGCTACGAGGCGCTCATCGACGCGCCCATCGAGTGCGGCCGCTTCGCCGACGCGACCACGCGCGCGGCCGGGCGCTCGGTGCGCATCGTCGTCGATGGGGCGAGCGCGGTGCCGCAGAAATTCGTCGACGACGTGGCCAGGCTGGTCGAGGCCGAGACGCGCATCGCCGGCGCGCCGCCCTATCATCGCTACGTCGTCATCGTGCACCTCGCCGACGAGGCCGGGCGCATAGCGGCGCTCGAGCACGCGGCGTCGACGTCGATCGTGGTGCCACGCGTCTCGCTCGCCGACGTCGAGGCCTACGACGAGCTCACCTACGTCGTGGCGCACGAGCTGTTTCACGCGTGGAACGCCAAGGTGCTGCGGCCGGCCGAGCTCGTGCCCTACGATCTTTCGCGCGCGCAGCCGTCACGCTCGTTGTGGATCACCGAGGGGCTCACCGAATATTTCGCGCATCGCGCGATGGTGCGCGCCGGCCGCTGGTCGCGCGCCGATTGGTTCGCGCACGTCGGCGACGAGGCCGAGCGCGCCTTCGCGGCGGCGCGCCTGGGCGGATCCGTCGAGGACGCGGCCGCGTTGACCTGGCAGCCGCCCGACGAAGGCGCCGGCGACGAGGACGCCTATTACGCGCGCGGGCACCTGGTCGCGCTCGGCGTCGACGCGGCGATGCGCGCCGGCAGCGGCGGACGCCACGGGCTCGACGAGGCGATGCGCGCGCTCGTCGCCGAAGCCGAGCGCGGCGGCGGCATCTTGCCCGTCGACGCCGATCGATTGGCGCGCGCCGTCGACGCGATCGTTCCCGGCGTCGGCGCCAAGCTGTTGCGTTGGGCGCGCGGCGGCGACGAGGCGGCGGCGATCGCCGAGTCGCTCGGTGCGGTCGGCTTGTCACTCGCGTGCAAGCAGTCGGCCGCGCGCACGGTCGCCGGATTCGCCGGCGAGCGCGAGCCGCCGGCAGGCGGGCTGCGCGAGGAGCTGCGGGTCATCGTCGTCGGCGACGGCGGGCCGGCGGACCTGGCCGGCCTCAAGGCCGGCGATCGCATCCTCACGCTCGACGGCGCGGCGCCGACGGCGCGCTGGCCCGACGCCATCGCGCAGAAAGCCGCCGGCGCGGTCGTCACGCTCGGCGTCGTGCGCGGCAAGCGGCAGCTCGTCTTGCACCTGACGCTCGAGCCCGAGCGCGACACCACGTGCAAGCTCGCCGCCGCGCCGGCGACGCCGGCGATCGCCAAGCTGCGCGATCAGCTACTGACGCCGTAGCTCAGACGTACGTGAGCCACTCGGGGTGCGACGGCTTCTCCTGGCCTGCGCGCCCCTTGACCGCTTCGAAGTACGCGTCCTGGAGCTTCCGCGTCAGCGCGCCGCACTCGCCGGCGCCGATCTGCCGGTCGTCGATCTCGCGCACCGGCGTCAGCTCCGCCGCCGTACCGGTGAAGAAGACTTCGTCGGCTAGGTAGAGCTCGTCGCGCGCGAAAGTGCACTCCTCGACGACGAGGCCGAGCTCGCGCGCGAGCGCGATCACCGTGTCGCGCGTGATGCCTTCCAAGATCGCCGACGAAAGCGGCGGCGTCTTGAGCCGCCCCTTTTTCACCATGAAGATGTTCTCGCCCGACGCTTCGGCGACGAGCCCATCGCCGTCGAGCAGGATGGCCTCGGAGTAGCCGGCCTTCATCACCTCGCGCTTGGCCAGCACCGAGTTGACGTACTGCCCGCAGATCTTGCCCTTCGACATCGTCGAGTTGAGCGCGCCGCGCGTGAACGACGAGACCTTGGCGCGAATGCCGCGGCGCAAGCCCTCTTCGCCGAGGTAGGCGCCCCACTCGTAGACGGCGACGGCGACGCGCACCGGATTTCCCGTCGAGCCCAAGCCCAATTCGCCGTCGCCGAGGAAGACCAGCGGCCGCAGATAGGCCTCGGTCATCTTGTTGGCGCGCATGGTCTCGACGCACGCGGCGACGATCTGCGCGCGCGTGTACGGCACGTCCATCGAGCAGATGTGGCAGCTGCCGAACAGGCGATCGACGTGATCGTCGAGCCGGAAGATCGCGCCGCGACCGTCGGGCCGCTTGTAGGCGCGGATGCCTTCGAACGCGCCGACGCCGTAGTGCAGCGTGTGCGTCAGGATGTGAACGTTCGCTTGCGTGAAGGGGACGAGGGTTCCGTCGAGCCAGATCTTGTCGACGGGCTTCAGCTTGGTGCCGCCACCGGACATGAATCTATTGTTAGCATGGCGCGCTTACGGAGGGGGTGCGATGTTGTTGCGCGGCTGTTGCGCTTGCTCCTTCTCGGGCGCGCCGGGCGTGTCGTTGACGTCGCCGCGCGAATCGTTGCGCCACTTCGGCTGCGGCAGCGGCGCGGCGGCGGGCGGCGCGGGCGGCGCCACGAAGTCGGTGCGCGACGCGGTGCGGCTCGTCTCGTGACGGCGATCGTCCCACGCGACCTTGAGCTGCGCGGTCTCGCCCTCGGCGTCGGCGACCTTGGCGCGCTCCTCGGCGAGCCGCTCGGCGGCGTCCTGGCGACGCGCCTCGTAGGCGCGCTCGTCGATGTCGCGCGCGAGGCCGTTGCGCTGCGCGATGCGCACCTTGGTCAGCTCGACGTCGGTGCGCGCGGCGGCGAAGGCGGCCTCGGCCTCGGAGATCTTGGCTTCGCGCAGCTCGACGAGCCGATCGGCGTAGTCGAGCTTGGCGCGCGCGGCGACGAGCTGGATGCGCGCGTCGTCCTCGACGTGGCCGGCCGCGCGCAGGGCGCGATCGTCACGCGAATCGGAAGCGAGGTCGACGCCGCTCTGCGCCGCTTGCAACCGCAGCTTGGCCGCGTCGAGCTCGCGCGCCGACAGGCGACGGAACTGTTTTGCCTCGTCGCGCGCCACCTTCGCCACTTCCATGTTCGAGGCGGCCACGTCTACGGACTTGTGCGCGGTCATGATGTGCTCGCGCTCGGCGACGGGCAGTTGCGCCATGTCGCGGTCGGACACGCCGCTGGTCGCGCAGCCGGCCGCCACCAACGCGCTCGCCAGTAACCACTGTCGCACGCTCATGCAGACCTCCTGTGACTTCCCTAGGAGTCTTGCAACGCGCGTTCCGTCGGAAGGTAGCGCGCGTAATGCGCGCGGATGCGCTCGGTGTGCGCGCGATAGTCGGCGAACAGGCGCGCCCCGCCGTCGTCGCCGTGATAGCCGAGCCGGCGCGCCAGGGTGCCGAGCTCGTGGGCGCGATCGGTGATCTGTTGGATCGAGCGATCGTGCACGATGCGCAGGCGGTTCTCGAGGCGGCGCAAGAACGCGTACGACTCGGCGAGCGCGCGCGCGTCGTCGGCGCTCAAGATTCCTTCGCGCTCGAGCGCCGCCAGCGCGTCCGCGGTCGCGCGCAAACGCAGCGAAGGCAAGCGCGGCCCGTGCACGAGCTGCAGGTATTGCACGAGGAACTCGACGTCGACGAGCCCGCCGCGGCCGGTCTTGATGTTGAACTTGTGCGCCGTCTCCTGCGCGATCTCCTTTTCCATGCGCGCGCGAATGCGTCCGATCTCCGCCGCCACCTCGGCGCTGTCGACGGTCGACGGGCGGCTGTAGACCTGCTCGCGCGCCAATTCCTCGATCTTCGCGCCGAGCGCCGCATCCCCCGCGACGGTGCGCGCCTTGATGAGCGCCTGGCGCTCCCACAGCGCGGCCTCCTTGGCGTGATAGGCGCGAAAGCCCGCCAGCGACGAGACCAAGGCGCCCTTTTGCCCCGACGGACGCAGCCGCGTGTCGATCTCGTAGAGCCGCCCTTCATCGAGATACGCCGACAGCGCGTGAATGAGCCGTTGCGCCAGGCGCGACATGACCTCGAAGTTGCCGACGGCGCGGCCGCCTTCGGCCTGGCCCTCGTCGCTGTAGACGAAGACGACGTCGAGATCCGACGAGTAGGTCAGCTCGCGCCCGCCGAGCTTGCCGAGGCCGAGCACCGCCAGCGACGCCGACGGCGTGCCCCACTTTCGGAACGTCGCCGGCGCGACCACCGCGAGCGCGGCTTCGAGCGTAGCGTCGGCGAGATCGGTGAGCTGCGCCGAGACCTCGGCCGGCGTCAGCTCGCCGCCGACGTCGAAGAGGCCGACGCGCAGCATCTCCTCGTTGCGCACGCGGCGCAGCGCGTTCAAGCGCGCTTCTTCATCGTCGGCGTCGAGGCCGTCTTGCGCGCGCGCCACCAGCTCGTCGATCTCCTGGCGCGAGCGCACCCGCGTCGACGACGCCGCCGAGAGCATCTGCTCGACGAGCTCGGGATGCGCGATCAGCGTCTTGCCGAGAAACTCCGAGGTGCCGAAGAGCGTGACCAACAGGCGCGCCAGCGGGCGATGCTCGGCGACGAGCCGCCAGATGGTCGCGCCGGCGCCGCGGCGGCCGACCAGATCGTCGAGGCGGCGCAGCGCCAGATCGGGATCGGGCGAGGCCGCCGCCTCTTCGAGGAGCACGCGCGCGACGTCGTCGCCGGTCGCCGGCGAAAAGGGCGACTGCGGCTTTTGGCGCAAGAGCTCCATCTCGTCG
>DASXOU010000039.1:0-9998 GCA_036494045.1 Polyangia bacterium
CTTCTACTGCTTCGCCGATGCTGGACGGGTCTACTATTATCTCTCCGGCTTCGACCTCGAGCTCGCGCGCTACAGCCCCGGCGCCGTGCTCATGGCCCGCGCCGTCGACGACGCGCAGGCCGGCGGCGCGCGCGCGTTCGATCTTTTGCGCGGCGACGAAAACTACAAGCGCGAGTGGGGCGCGCGCGATCGCCGCACCGTGCGCGTCGTCGTCACCAAGCGCCGCAGCCTGCGCTCTTGGTTCGCCGCCTCCGCCATCGCCGTCGAGCGCGCCGCCGCCGTCGCCGGCAGCCGCCTGCGCAATCGACTGTGGGGGCATCGTGCTATAAAACGCGCGTGAGCCCGTCCAGCAACGTCATCCACCTCATCGGCGGCGGCCCCGGCGCGCTCATGGCCACGCGCAGCCACATCAAGCGCGCCGTCGCCGCCGTCGGCAAGAAGAAGCCGCTCGTCGCCTACGTCGGCGTGGCGTCGAACGACAACATCGGCTTTCAAAAGATGCTCTCCGCCGCGTTCCTCGGCACCGGCGCGCGCATCGAGATGGCCAAGCTCGCGCGCAAGACCGCCAAGGTGTCGAATGCGCGCGCGCTCCTCGCCGACTGCGATCTCGTCTTCATGTCCGGCGGTGACGTCGAGCACGGCATGAACATCTTGAACGCGCGCGGCGTCGCCGACGAGCTGCGCGCGCTCGCCCGCGGCGGCAAGCCGTTTCTCGGCATCAGCGCCGGCTCGATCATGACCTGCGACAAATGGGTGCGCTTTCCCGACGACGACGAGCGCAAGGCCGAGCCCTTCGACTGCCTCGGCATCGCGCCGCTCCACATGGACGCGCACTCCGAAGGCGACAACTGGCCCGAGCTGCGCACGCTGGTGAAGCTGCTCGCCAAGAGCGACGCCGCCGCCCTCGGCTACGGCGTGCCGTCGAAGGGCTGCCTGCGCGTCGAGCTCGCCGGCGACGGCGCGCCCAAGCTCAAGGCGCTCGGCGCGCCGGTCACGCGCATCGCCACCAACAAGTCCGGCGCCACCGTCGACAAAACCCCTCTCAAGCCGCGCGACTGACGGGCGCATCGTGCCGGTTGCGCGTCGCCACGGTGTCGAAACGATCGTGCGACTACGAAAACCTCTCGTGCTGCTGCTCGTGGCCCTGGCCGCGCCCGCGCTCGCGGCCGGCAACGCGCCGGCGGCCGGTCCGGTGCAGCTGTACAACCTCGCCTGTCAGAAGTCGCTCGCCGGCGATCGCGACGGCGCGTTCCGCGTGCTCGACCAGGCGATCGCAGCCGGCTTCGGCGCCATCGACACCATGCAAAAGGATCCCGACCTCGCGCTCCTCCGCGCCGACGCGCGCTGGAAGGGCGCGATCGAGCGCGCCGTCGCGCAGCAGAACCCGTGCAAGACGATCCCCGAAGCGCGCCAGCTCGACTTCTGGGTCGGCGACTGGGACGTGCGCGATCCGGCCGGCCACCTCGTCGGCACTTCGAGCATCCAACGCATCGTCAACGACTGCGTCGTGCTCGAGAATTGGTCGGGCGCGCTCGGCGGCAACGGCAAGAGCTTCAACTTCTGGGACAAGGACCACCGTCGCTGGCAGCAGACGTGGGTCGACAGCCGCGGCAACGTGCTGCAGTACACCGGGCAGCTCGTCGGCGACACCATGCGCTATGCAGCGGAGGGCAAGCGGCTCAGCTTCTCGCCGCTGGCGGGCGGCCGCGTACGCCAGCTCGCCGAGAGCTCGAGCGACGGCGGCAAGACGTGGACGGTCGCGTACGACTTCACGTACAGCCGCCACCACTAGAACTGGTTCTAGCGCGATGCGCTAGCGCGTGAGCTTGAGCAGCGTCGTGGCGACGCGCAGCTGCGCATCGGCGGCGATGCGCTTGTCGCCGTCCTTGATCGCGTTCGCCTTGGCCACGTCGCGCACGTCGGCTTCGACCTCGACGTCGGGATCGAGCCCGCGCCCATCCGGCATCGCGCCCGACGGCGAGCGGAACACCATGGTCGTGAACTTCACGCCCCAGCCGTTGCCCAGCTCCTCGAGCTCCTGCGCGTTCCACTTGCCGAACGTGCGCTTGCCGACGACGCGCGCGCCCGCCTGCTTGAGCGCGCCCGCCAGCACCTCCGCGCCCGACGCGGTGTAGCTGTTGACCAAGACCGCGATGGGCACGCCGCTCACGTGCGGCTCCATCCACGTGCGCTTCTCGACGACGGCGCCGCCGCGATGCAGCTCGGTCACGATCGGCGATCCCTTGGGCAGAAGCTCGCACGCGCACTCGAGCATGCTGCCGTAGTGGCCGCCCTGGTTGCTGCGGAGGTCGATCACCAGGCCCTTCATGCCGTGCAGCCGCTCGAGCGCGGCTTTCAACAGCGCCGGCGTCTTCTCGTTGAGCATCTGCAGCTGCACGAGGCCGACGCCGTTGGGCAGCATCGTCGAGTGCACCGGATCGAGCACGAAGGGCGAGCGCTTGATCGTCTTTTGCACGATCTCGGCGTCGCGCAGCACCGTCAGCGTCACCGATGTGCCCGCCTTGCCGCGCATCGCGCGCGCGACCTCGCCCTCGCTCAGCCCCTTGAGCGTCTTGCCGTCGAGGCGCAAGATCTTGTCGCCCACCATCATGCCCGCGCGCTCGGCGCCCGAGCCGGGCACGACCCCGAGGACGTCGACGATGCCGGCGTCGCTCTCGAGGTCGATGTTGACGCCGATCCCGACGATCTCGCCCACCAGATCGGCCTTCAGCGCCGACAGCTCGCTCGGCGACATCAGCTTGTCCCACTTGCCGTTGCCGACGCCGTGAAGCAGCCCCTCGGTGGCGGCGCGCCACAGCTTGTCGTCGCTGACCTTGTCGTCGACGTACGACTTCTGCAGCATGCCGCGCGCCTTCAAAAAGGCCTTCTCGCCGTCGGCGAAGGTGTCGTCGGCGCGCGCCGTGAACGTGGCCGCGCACAACGTCAAGGCGATGAAGGCGAGCGTCCGCATCATCAGAGGAATGCCAGATTTTCCGGCGTCGTGCGCGCCGTGTCGATGGTTTCGTCGAGCTTGACCGGCACCACGCCCGGCGCCGCCGTCTCGGTCGCCGCGTCGTGCACCGCCGCCGTCCGCGTCGTGCGCAGCGCCTGCCAGGCAAACGGCGCCACGATCGCCGCCGCCGCCGCCAGCCCAATCACCCACGGCGCCTTCTTCCGCTCCGGCTTCTTCCGTTCCGCAGCCGACAGCAGCTTCTCCGCCTCCGCTCGCACGCGCGCGCGCGCGATCTGCGACGGCGCCATCGCCTCCTCGCCGGCATCGATCGCCCGCTTGAGCGCCAGATACGTGCTCACGCAACGCGCGCACCCGGTCAGGTGCGTCTCCACCGCCGCCCGCGTCGCTCCGTCGAGCACCGCCAGCTCGAACGCGACCAGCTCGTCATCTACTCGTGCGCAGTCCACGCTTGCATCTCCTTTCGCAGCTCCGCCACCATCTGGTGCATCCGCGATTTTACCGTGCCGAGCGGCACCGCCAGCACCTCGGCCATCTCCTCGTACGACAGCCCCGACGCGCGCAATCGATACACCTCGCCGAGCGACTTCGGCAAGCGCGTCACCGCCGCCTGCAGCGCGCGCTCGGTCTCGCGCGCCTCGAGCGCCGACGGTGCCGACGGCGCCACCATCGCCGGCAGCTCGACGGCGTGCCGTTCCTTGGCCGACTCGCCGCGCCGCCGCGAGCGCAGCCGGTTGAGCGCCGCGTTGCGCGCCACCTGATGCACCCACGCCTTGAACGAGCCGCGCGAAAAATCGGCGGGCGCGCGCAACACCGTCATGAAGGTTTCGTGAAACACGTCCTCGGCCTCGGCCGCGTCGTCGAGATACGCCCGGATGAAGCCATAGAGCCGCCGCTCCCAACGCACGTAGAGCGCGTCGAAAGCCGCCATCTGCCCGCGGCGCATGCGCTCGAACAGCGCCTCGTCCGACTCCATCTACCCGATGAAACACCATTTCGACGCGAAAGTTCGCGTCATTGGCGTGCAATCTCGGGGGCGATGGACCCCATCTTGCCGTGACGAAAGTCGGCGATCGCCTCCAGGATCTCCTCGCGCGTGCTCATGACGAACGGCCCATAGCGCGCCACCGGCTCGCCGATCGGCCGCCCGCCGAGGAGCAGCAGCTCCGCCGTCTGGCCGGCGCCGATCTCGACCGCGTCGCCTTCGCCGAGGATCGCCATCTGCCCCTCGCGCACGGTCTTGCCGCCGATCTCCGCCGCGCCCGACACCACGTACGCGAAGACGTTGTGATCGCGCGGCGCCGCCTGCACGTGCTTGGCACCGGGCTGCAACGAAAAGTGCAGATAGAAGATCGGAATGCGCGTGTCGATCACGGCGCGCTTGCCGAGCGACTCGCCGGCGATGACGCGCACGCGCACCTTGCCGTCGTCGCTCTCGGCGACGGGGATCGCCGCCGCCGCGACGTCCTGATAGCGCGGCCGCATCCGCTTGTCGACGCGCGGCAGGTTCACCCACAGCTGAAAGCCGTGCACGCGACCGCCCTCCTTGCGAATCTTCTCCGACGGCATCTCCGAATGCACCACGCCGTCGCCCGCCGTCATCCACTGCACGTCGCCCGCGCGCAGCCGTCCCGTGTTGCCCTGCGAGTCGGCGTGCACGAACTCTCCGTCGAGGAGGTAGGTCACCGTCTCGAACCCGCGATGCGGATGATCGGGCGCGCCCTCCGCCTGTCCCGGTCCGAGCTCCATCGGCCCCATCTCGTCGAGCAGGAGGAACGGATCGAGATGATCGAGCCGCTCCGTTGGAAACGGCCGGCGCACCGCGAAGCCCGCGCCCTCGATCGTGCGAATCGAATCGATGATTCGTGCAACTGATCTTTGCTGCGACATGCCGCGAACGTAAGGCTTGCTTCTCGCCGCCGCAATCGCTACATCGGGAGGATGCGCGAGAACATGATCGATGGCGAAGAGGAGCTGGCGCGCATCGTTCGCGACGCGCGCACCGTCGCCGTCGTCGGCATGAAGGACGGCAGCGATCCGGAAGCGCCCGCGTTCACCATTCCGAAGGCGCTCAAGGCGCGCGGCCTGCGCGTCATCCCGGTGAACCCGATGATCCAGGCGTCGCTCGGCATGACCGCGTACAAGGATCTGGCGTCGGTGCCCGAGGCGTTCGATCTGGTCGACGTGTTCCGCAGGAGCGAGAAGATCAACGAGCTCGTCGACGAGATCCTGGCGCTGCCGGCGGCGCGCCGCCCGCGCGTGGTGTGGATGCAGACGGGCATCCGCAACGATCTCGCCGCCGCCAAGCTGGCCGAGGCGGGCATCCAGGTCGTGCAGGACCATTGCCTCAAGGTCTACAGCGAGCGCTACCGCGAGCACCGCACGCCGACGCTTCCGGTGTAACGATGGACGATCAGGAAATTCGCGCGCGGCTCGACGAGGTCGCCCACGCCCTGCGCCCACTGCACAAGGCGCTCGTGGACCTCGTGCGCGCCGACTACGAGAAGCAGAAAGGCGTGCCCATCGCCGGCCCGGTGCAGCTCTTCCAGCTGCTCACGCAGGATCCATTCTTCCTGTGGCTGCATCCGATGTCGGCGCTCATGGCCGAGATCGACGAGCTGCACGATCAAAAGGAACCGGTCGCGCCCGAGGCCGTCGCTGCCGCGCGCGCCGCGCTCGAGTCGCTGGTCAGCCACCGCGACCAGGAGCCGTCGCCCGACAGCTTCGTCTCGCGCTACCTCGAGATCCTGCAGAACGAGCCGGAGGTCGTCATGGTCCACGCCCGCCTGCGCCGCGCCCTCGACCGCCTGCACTCCTCGTGACCCGCCGGACGTACGCTGCGATGGCGCTTGTGCCGTCGCTGTTCGCCGCGCTCGCGCTCGCGCTCCTGCACTGGAAGGGCCCCTTCTTCATGGGCCGCAACTCCGATCCCGACTACGTGTACCTCCTGAACGCGCTGAATGTGGCGCAGGGGAAGGTTCCGCTGCACAACGATCATCCCGGCACGACGGTGCAGGTGCTCGGCGGCGCGCTCGTCGAGATCATCCACGCCCTCGGCCGATCGCGCCAGTCGCTCGTCAGCGACGTGATCGCGCGGCCCGAGACCTACCTCGCGTGGCTGCAGCACGTGATGCTCGCGCTCCTGGCGGGTGCGCTCTATCTCGTCGGACTCGTCGCTAGCCGCCGCGGTCACCAGCGGCGTTGGGGACTTCTCGCGCAGAGCGCTCCGCTGTTCGCCTTCTCCAGCTTCCTGGCGGCGACGCGCTTCTGCCCGGAGCCGCTTCTCTACCTCGTGGTGCAGGGCATCGTGCTCCTGGCGATCGGATACCTCTTCGGCGAGACCATCGGCCTCCGCTGGGCGACGTTGCTCGGCATCCTGCTCGGCGTCGGCGTCGCCACCAAGGTCACGTTCCTTCCGCTGTTCGCGTTCGTGCTGCTCTTGTTACCCGCCGTGCGGCTGGCAGCGTGGGCCGTCGTCGTCGCAGTGGTCACGACCTTCGTCGCGACGCTGCCTATTGTCAGCCGCTACCACTACGTCTGGGAGTTCATGAAGCGTCTGTTCTGGCACTCCGGCATCTACGGTAGTGGCGCCGAGCAGTTCCTCGACGTGCACCAGTCTTCGGTCGGCTTCTCGACGGCGGTCGCGCAAGATCCATCGTTCTTCGTGCTCATGCTGGCCGCCGTCGCGCTCCTCGCGATCACCTGGCGCACGCTCGACCGAAGCCCGCTCACGCGCCGCGCCCTGCGCGCGCTCGCCGTCGTTCTTGCCGTCGGTGGCGCGCAGTCGTTCCTGCTCTTCAAGCATCCGGGAGACGTGCGCTACATGCTCCCCGCGGCGGCGCTGGCCGGCCTCCTGGTCGTCTGTGGCGGCCTCGTCTTGCGCGCGTCGGCTGCCGGCAAGCCGCTTCTCGGCGCGTCGCTCGCGCTCTGCGTCGTCTGCGCGGCGCTGACGGCCAATACGTTCGTGCGCGCGGCCAACGCCTTCCGGCGCGACTCGCGCGACGTCGCCGCCATCGGCAAGCTCGTCGCCGACCGCTACGCTGACTGCGGGATCGCCTACTATTACGCGTCGTCGTCGCCGCTGGCGGCTCTGCAGTTCGGCAACTCGTACACCGGCAACGCCTACTCGGAGCCGATCCGCCGCCTGTATCCGCGCTCGCTCTCCTACGACATCTGGAGGCGACACTTCGTCTTCAATGATCGCGTCACCGGGCTCGACGGCCTGGCGTCCTTGCGCTGCCTGGTGCTCCAGGGAACCCCATTTTCCGGAACGCGCCTGCGTTATCTACCGTCGTTCGCTATCCGCGCCGTCGGTGGCGGGCCGAGCGAGACGCTCTACGAAGTGATGCGCTAGTTGACGCTGCGGAACGACGGCGCGGCTTCGTTGGGATTGGGCGGCGCCGCCGCCACGCTCGACTTCGCCGTCTCGAGCAGCACCTGCTGCGAGCGCACCGACGGCCCCGGCCGCACCACGCGCTCGTAGCGCCCGTCCGGCTGCAGCGCGCGCGCCTTGACGTTGTCGCGCAGCGCCGTGCCCAGCACCTCGTGCAAGAGGCGCCCTTTCAACACCGGATCCTCGATCGGCGACATGACCTCGATGCGCCGGACGAAGTTGCGCGGCATCCAATCCGCCGACGCGATGTACACGTCACACGCCTCGGGCGGGCCGAACGCGAACACGCGGCTGTGCTCGAGGAAGCGATCGACGACGCTGATCACGCGGATCCGCTCCGACAACCCTTTGACCCCCGCGCGCAAGCAGCAGATGCCGCGCACCAGGAGGTCGATGTCCACGCCCGCCTGGCTCGCCGCGTAGAGCGCGCGAATCGTCGACGGGTCGACCAGCGAGTTCATCTTGGCGATGATGCGCGCCGGCTCGCCGCGCCGCGCCCGCTCCGCCTGCTTGGTGATGAGCCCGATGACCTGCGCCTGCAGATCGAACGGCGCCACCGCCAGCCGCTTCCAGTGCGGCGGCTCGCAATAGCCGGTCAGCATGTTGAACAGCGCCGAGGCGTCCTCGGCGATCTCGGGCCGCGTCGTCAGATACGAAAGGTCCGTGTACTGCCGCGCCGTCGTCGGGTGGTAGTTGCCGGTGCCGATGTGCACGTAGCGGCGAATCGCGTCGCCCTCGCGCCGCACCACCAGCGAGACCTTGCAGTGGGTCTTGTAGCCGATGAGCCCGTAGACCACGTGGACGCCGTTCTCCTCGAGCCGCCGCGCCCACGCGATGTTGTTGGCCTCGTCGAAGCGCGCCTTGATCTCGACCAGCACCGTCGCCTGCTTGCCGTTCTGCGTCGCGCGCGACAACGCGCGCACGAACGGCGAGTCGCCGCCCGAGGTGCGGTAGAGCGTCATCTTGAGCGCCAGCACGTTGGGATCGTCGGCGGCCTCGTCGATGAAGCGCACCACCGGATCGTACGACTCGTACGGATGGTGCAGGAGCAGATCCGACTTCTTGATGACGTCGAAGATCGGCACCTCGGTGTCGCGCAGCGCCGTCGGCACCACCGGCACCAACGGCTCCACGCGCAGCTCGGCGCGCCCGTCGAGCTTCTCGAGCGCCATCAGATCCTGCAGCTGCAGCGGCGAGGTCACGCGATAGATGTCGACCGCTTCGACCTTGAGCGCCTCGGCCAGCAGCTTCTCCACGTCCGCCGACGCCGCCGCCGACAGCTCGAGGCGCACGGTGGCGCCGAGCTCGCGGCGCCGCAGCTCCTCCTGGATCGACGTGAGCAGATCTTCCGACTCTTCTTCGTCGACGAGCAGGTCCGAGTTGCGCGTGACGCGGAAGCGCGCCGTCTGCCGCACCTCGTAGCCGGGGAACAGATCGCCCACGTACGCCGAGATGACGTCGCCGAGGAGCGCGAACGCCTGCTTGCCCGGCTCCGACGGCAGCCGCACCAGCCGCCCGAGCACCATCGGCACCTGCACGACCGCGAGCAGCTGCTCCTTGGGCACGCGCGTGCGCCGCCGCCCGTGCGACTTGGCGAGGATGACCGCGATGTTGAGCGAGCGGTTGCGCAGGTGCGGGAACGGATGGCCCGGATCGACCGCCAGCGGCGTCAGCGCCGGGAACACGCTCACCGTAAAATGGTTGCGCGCGAACGCCCGCTGCTCGGCCGTGAAGGCGTCGGGTGTGACGATCGCGATGTTCGCTGCCGCCATCTTCGGCTGCAGCTCTTCGCGCCAGATGCGATCCTGCTCGGCGACCAGCGCGTGAACCTTCTCGCTGATGGCCGCGAGCTGCTCCGAGGCGGTCATGCCGTCGGCCGCCGTCTCGGACACCTTGCCGAGGATCTGCTGCTTCAGGCCGGCGACGCGGATCATGAAGAATTCGTCGAAGTTCGACGACACGATGCCGATGAACTTGAGCCGCTCGTAGAGCGGCAGCGAGGCATCGCGCGCCTCCTCGAGCACGCGCTCGTTGAACGCCAGCCAGCTCAGCTCACGGTTGAGGAACAGCCGTGGCTCGGCCGACTCGACATGCGAGCCGTCAGCCGGTTTTACGATCTTGAGGTGGTCGGTCCGCCGCGAAAGCAGATCGTCCGGATTCGACGAGTCCATGCGAACTCTAGAGTCTAGCATGTGACGTGCTCGCGCCTCTGTGACGTTTGGGTGACGCGCGAAGCCACGAGTTTCGCGGTACTATCGCGACCATGACGGCGTCCGCGCAGCTGTTTGCTCCGCTGGCGGTGCGCTCGCTGACGCTGCGCAATCGCATCGGCGTCTCGCCCATGTGCCAGTACAGCGCGCACGACGGCCTGGCCGACGACTGGCACCTCATCCATCTCGGCGCGCGCGCGGTCGGCGGCGCCGCGCTGGTCTGCGTGGAAGCGACCGCCGTCGAAGCGCGTGGGCGCATCTCGCCCGAGGACACGGGCCTGTGGAGCGACGCGCACGCCGAGCCGCTCGCGCGCATCGCCCGCTTCGTGACGGCGCAAGGCGCGGTCGCCGGGATCCAGCTCGCGCACGCCGGGCGCAAGGCATCGATGACCCGGCCGTGGGCCCATCCGGCGCAGCCGGGGGC
>DASXOU010000040.1:0-15221 GCA_036494045.1 Polyangia bacterium
CGGCGGCGTGCGCGCGCTCGCCTTCGATCCGTCGAACCACATGGTCATCTACGCCGGCGCCGGCGATCGCGCGGGCGGCAACGCGAGCGTGACCACCGCCGGTGGCCTGTGGAAGTCGATCGACGGCGGCGCGCACTTTTCGCGGATCTCGACCAACGACACCACGCTCGACGGCGAATCGCCGCGCACGATCGTCGTCGATCCCGCCGACGGCATGCGTCTCTGGGTCTTCGCCGACAAGCCCAACGCGACCGACCCCACCAACGGCGACATCTTCGAGACCCTCGACGGCGGCGCCACCTGGAGCATCATCACGCCGTCGGGCGGCGTGCTCGCGTTCACCTACTCGCCGGCCGAAGGGCTCCTCGCCTACGAGTCGGCGGCGCAGGACATGCTCGGCAGCGTGCTGGTGAGCCCGCCCGGCGGCGGCGGCCTCTGGTCGCCCGCTTTCGCCGTCGACGGATATCCCACGGCGATCTACCCCGGGTCGATCGGCGTCGCCACCGGCTCGGGGCTCTTCGAAGCGTCGGGCGTGATGGCGCCGGCGCCCGACGGCGGCGTCGACGACGGCGGCGTCGACGGCATGCTGCCCATCGACGCCGTCGACATGAGCGGCGGCGGCGCGTCGGTGACGATGGGCGGCTGCGGTTGCGCGATCGTGCCCGCGACCGGCGCCGCCGCATGGGGCGTCCTCGTCCTGGCGCTGCTCCTCAGATTACTTTTCCGGCGTCGCGCAGCACCAGCTCGGCCGCGTGCTTGAGGAGAGCCGTCGTGATCGGCTTTCCTTGCGCCGCCGCCAGGTAGCCCGCGCGCATCACCGCGTTGCGAATGTAGCCGCCTGACATCTGCAAGCGCTTGGCGAGCTCGGCGAAGCCGATGTTGTCGGTCTGCGCGTCGTGGCCCTCGAGCATCTTGCGCCACAATCGCTCGCGCTCGTCGTCCTCGGGCATCGGAAAGTGCACGCGGAAGGTCAAGCGCCGCTGAAACGCCTGATCCATAACCGACTCGCGATTGGTCGTCAGGATCGACACGCCGTTGAACGACTCGATCGACGTGAGCAGAAAGTTGGTCTGCATGTTCGCGTAGCGATCGGTCGAGTTCTGCACGTCGGTGCGCTTGCCGAAGATGGCGTCAGCCTCGTCGAAGAGCAGCATCGCGTGGCCGGCCTCGGCAGCGCGGAAGACCTCGCCGAGGTTCTTCTCGGTCTCGCCCACCCACTTCGACACCAACGACGCGGTGTCGATGATGTAGAGCGGCAGCCCGCTGGCGGCGGCGATGACGCCCGCGGCCATGGTCTTGCCGGTGCCGGGATCGCCGTAGAACAGCGCCGAGACGCCGCGGCCGCGCACCAGCTTCTTGAAGTCCCACTCGTCGAGCACGCGGTCGCGCAGGCGGATGGTCGCCTCGAGCTCCTCGAGCGTCTCCTTCGTCTCGTCGCTGATGATGAGATCGGCGTGGGTGGCGCGCGTGGTCAGGCGGCGGCCGACGGTCGACAGGATCGGCCGGAACGCGGCGTCGACGGCGGCCATGACGTCGGCCTGCCCGGCGGCGGCGGCGCCACGCGCGCGGGCGAGCGTGCGCGCCTCGCCGGCGATGCGCGTGATGACGCCGCCGGTGATCGGGTAGGTGCGCGAGAGGAGCGCGAAGTCGACGTCGGCGCCGGCGTCACCGAGGCGATCGCGCCAGAGCTTTTCGCGCGCGTCGCGATCGGGCGGCGCCACCTGCACCGGCGAGAGGCGACGCGTGGTGGCGACGCCGAGATCGAGGTGCGACGGCTCGATCGTGTCGCGCGCCAGGAGCGCGCGCCCGGGGAACCGCGCCAATAGATCGCCGAGGCCCGTCTGCCAGGTGCGCGGCGGACGCGGCCCTTCGTCGGCGCTGGTGGGCGGCGGCGGCAGCTTGGCGAGGAGCCAGGCGTCGGCGAGCCAGGCCAGGCGCGCGGCGGCGGTCGCTTCGCGCGCGGCGAACGGCGGCGACACCGACAGGTCGAGCTCGACGACGGGACGCCCGCGCTCGGCGGCGAGCGCGCGCACCAATTCGCGCTTGCCCGCGCCGGCCGGCCCTTCGAGAAGCGGCAGCGCCGCGTCGTCGTCGACGAGCGCGCCCAGATGCGCGAACAGCTCGTCGGGCAGAAACGTGCGCGCGCGCGTCAGCGCCGCGGGCTCTTCGACGAGGATCCCGCGCAGCCGCGGCTCGTGCACCTCGTGGCCGAGCACGTGCGCCACCACCGACGGCGGCACCGTCAGCGTCGTCGCCATCGTCGTCGCGCCCACGCCGTTGGCGCCGCCGGCGTCGTCGAGCTCGACGAGCCCGAGATCGTGCAGCGCCGCGCCGGGCGCCAGCGCGCGCCGCAGCGACGCCGCCGCCGGCTCGGCGGGCACGAGGATGCGCGCCGCCGTCGCCAGATCGAGCCCGCGCTTGCCGGCGCCGCGCACGAGCTGATAGACGCGCTGAAAGCCCTCGTCGATCTCGGGCGCGAGCGCGAGCAGGAACAGATCGAACGCCAACGGCTCCAGCGCCGCCCGCTCGGCGAGCGTGTAGAGCGGCAGCACGATCCGCGTCGCCGCGCGATCGCGCAACAGCAGCTGCTTCCGCTGCTCGTGCCGCGCCGCCAGCCGATCGGCCTCGGCGTCCACCGTCTCGGGCGCGCGATCGGCGGGTTGCTCGAGCCGCGCCAGCTCGCGATCGGCCTTGGCCGCGTCGATCTTGCCGCCGCCGCGCTCGTCGGGCCGCATGCGCCGGAGCGCGCGCCGCACCACCAGCGCCAGCCGCGCCACCTCCGCCGCCACGGCGGCCGCCGGCGTCGGATAGGGCCGCGGCAACGGCAACGGATGCGCCTCCACGCGTGCATGATACAACGTCGCCGTGCCGCAAACGATGTTCGCGATCGTCGGGCCCACCGCGTCGGGCAAGACCGACGTGGCGCTGCGCGTCGCCGAGCGCATCGGCGCCGAGATCGTCTCCTGCGACTCGATGCAGCTCTATCGCGAGCTCGACGTCGGCACCGCCAAGCCGACGGCGCAAGAGCGCAAGCGCGTGCGCCATCACCTCGTCGATCTGCTCGCGCCCGACGAGAGCTTCTCGGCGGCGCGCTACGCCGAGGACGCCGATCGCGCCATCGCCGACATCCAGGCGCGCGGCCGGCGCGTGCTCGTCGTCGGCGGCACCGGGCTCTACTTGCGCGCGCTGCGCTTCGGCCTCTTCGCCGCGCCGCCGCGCGACGAGACGCTGCGCCGCCGCCTGCTCGACGAGGAGCAGCGCACCAGCGGCGTCCTGCACTTGAAGCTGCGCGCCGTCGATCCGCGCGCCGCCGAGCGCATCGCCCCCGCCGATCTGGTGCGCCTGGTACGCGCGCTCGAGGTGCATACGCTCACCGGAGTGCCGATCTCCGAGCATCACGCGCGCCACGCCGCCGAGCCGCGCCATCCGATGGAGGTGATGCTGCTCGATCCGCCCAAGGAGCGCCTGGAAGGGCGCATCGCCGCGCGCGTCGACGTCATGCTCGCCGGCGGCCTCGTCGACGAGACCCGCCGCATCCGCGGCAAGTGGGGCGTCGGCGTCACTGGGCTCGGCGCCGTCGGTTACGCCGAGGTCTGCCAGCTCCTCGACGGCGAGCTGGCCGCGAGCGCGCTGCCCGACGCGATCTTCCGCGCCACGCGCCGCTACGCGCGCCGCCAGCGGACCTGGTTCGCCAAGGAGCCGGGCGCGCACCGCTTCGGCGGTCCCGACGAGCTCGCCCGTGCTATAGACGCCCTATGCCGCCGGTGATTGGATGCCGCCCGTGATCGACACGCGCCAGGCGCTCGATTTCGAGCGGCCCATCGTCGAGCTCGAGAACAAGATCGCCGAGCTGCGCAAGCTCGGCGGTCCGCAGCTCGACCTCGAGATTCGCCGCCTCGAGCGCAAGGCGCGCCAGCTGCAGCGCGAGGTCTTCTCCGAGCTGTCGGCGTGGCAGAAGGTCCTGCTCTCGCGTCATCCGCTGCGCCCGTTCACGCTCGATTATGTCGGCCGCCTCGTCGAGGATTTCGTCGAGCTTCACGGCGATCGCGCGTTTCGCGACGACGAATCGATCGTCGGCGGCGTCGGCCGCTTCCGCGGCACGCCGGTGCTCATCCTCGGCCATCAGAAGGGCCGCGGCACCAAAGAGAACCTGAAGCGCAACTTCGGCATGACCCGCCCCGAGGGTTATCGCAAGGCGCTGCGCCTCATGGAGACGGCGGCGCGCCTCGGCCTGCCGATCCTCACGTTCATCGACACGCCCGGCGCCTATCCCGGCATCGACGCCGAGGAGCGCGGCCAGGCCGAAGCCATCGCCAAGAACCTCGAGGTCATGGCGCGCCTGCCGGTGCCGATCATAGCGACGGTGATCGGCGAAGGCGGCTCGGGTGGCGCGCTCGCGCTCGGCGTCGCCGATCGCATCCTCATGCTCGAGTACGCCGTCTACAGCGTGATCTCGCCCGAAGGCTGCGCGTCGATCTTGTGGAAGGATCAAAAGAAGGTCGAGACCGCCGCGCGCGAGATGAAGATGACCGCGTCGGACCTCCTCGAGCTCGGGATCGCCGACGGCATCGTGCAGGAGCCGGCCGGCGGCGCGCATCGCGATCCCGATGGCGCCGCCGACGCCGTCGGCGAAGCGGTGGCGACGGCCCTGGCGACGGTGGCGGCGCTGCCGACTGGCAAACGGCTCGAAGCGCGCTATCAGAAGTTCCGTCGCATGGGCTCGTTCCTGGAGAGCGGCCCGGGAGCCTAACGTGGGCGCGGAAGTCTGGATCCTCCTGGCGGCGTCGGCGCTGGCGCTGCAGCTGGTGACGGTGGTGATGCGGCGCGAGCACAAGGCCGAGCTGCCGTACCTGGCGCTCGTCCTCGCCGATCTCGGCGTCCTCGTGTTCGTCACCGCGACGCATCGCGAAGGATCGCTCGCCGGCAAGGTGGCCGCGTCGCTGGCCGCGGTCATGGTGCTGGCGCCGCGCTTCTTGGAGCGGCTCGAGCGCAACGCGTTTTCGCGCGACGATCTCGGCGCTGCGTTGCGCGCCGCCAAGCTGCGCGAGCTGGTCGTGCCCGGTCTCGGCTCGACGCGCCGGCGGCGGCAGATCGCCAACTTGATCGAAGCGCGCGCCGGCGGCGCCGCGTCGGTGCTGCGCCGGCTCGACGACGAGCTCGCCGCCACGCGCGGCAAGGACGAGCTGACCACGCTGGTGCTCGAGCGCGCCACCGTGCTCTTCATGGCCGGCCGCTACCGCGAGTGCATCGACGCCGCGCGCAAGCTCGGCTCAGCCTGGCCCGCCGAGCATCCGGTGCTCGGCGTCTATCTCGTGCGCGCCCACGCCGAACTCGGCGAAGTCGCCGACGCGCTGGCGGTGCTGGAGACCGTCGAGGGCGGCGCCGCCGGGCGCGATCCGGCGGCGCTCGGCCTCTTGACCCAGGCAAGGCTGACGCTCTTGGCCTTCGCCGGCCGCCAGACCGACGTCGATCGCCTGCTCGCCTCCGACGCGCGCCTGCTCGTCTCGGAGCGCGCGCGTGAGTTCTTGCACGTGACCGCGCGCGATCGCGCCGCCGCCGCCGCGGCCATGCCGCCATCGCTCGCCGCGTCGCTCGACGCCGTCGCCGCGCGCGCCGCCGACTCGGCGCGACCGCTGGTGCGCCCGCGCCAGAACGCGCGCGTCACCGTCGCGCTCCTCGTCGCCATCGTCGCCGTGCACGTCGCCATGATGCACGGCCGCGTCCTCGACGATCCCCACGCCGCCACGATCATCCGCTGGGGCGCATTGTGGCGCCCGGCCGTGCACGCCGGCGAGTGGTGGCGCCTCGTGACGGTGCTCTTCCTTCACGAAGGCTGGCTGCACCTCCTCGTCAACGCCTACGCGCTCTTCATGCTCGGCCGCTTCTGCGAGGAGGTCTTCGGCCCGCTGCGCTTCTTCGTCACCTACGTCGCCGGCGGCCTCGCCGGCGCCGCCGCATCGACGCTCAACACGCAGCAGGGCGGGCTCTCCGTTGGCGCCTCGGGCGCGATCATGGGAATCCTCGGCGCGCTCATCGTCGTCCTCATCCTCCGTCGCGGCGCCTGGCCCGAAGCATGGCGGCGCGCGCTTTTGTGGAACCTCGTCCTCCTCGGCGCCATTCAGATCTTCATCGGCTTCCAGCTCGCGGTCGTCGACAACGCCGCGCACATCGGGGGCATGATCGGCGGCGGCGCGATGGCGCTCGTGGTCGCGCCCGGGGGCCTGCTCGGCCGCTCGACGGCGGCGCGCGCGCTGCTGGCCGCCGTCGCCGCCGTGTTCCTCGCCGGCTTCGTCTGGGCTGGCGTCGCCACCGCGCGCACCTCGCTCGAGCGCACCATCGTCGAGCGCATCCCGCAGAAGCTCGCGCACGGCGGCGAGCGCATCTGGCGCGTGCCGCAATATTGGGAGCGCGACGCCGACAAGGACCTCCTCTACGATCCCTATCTCGTCGACGACGGCGTGGTCCTGCCCGCGCGCCAGCCGCCCGCCGACCCGGTCCTGGCGCACCTTCTCGACCGGATTGCCAAGAACGCGCCTTCGCCATAAATATTGCCTCGTGACCGTCTCCGAACAGCACGTCGCGCTCGTCGTCAAGGAAGTGTCGGCCGGCGCCGAAGATCCGCAGCACGTGGCGTCGCTCGTCGGCGCCTTCATGCAGATCCAGCCCACCGTCGGCCACTACGTCTCGGCGCACTCGAACGAGCTCGGCCTCGAAGGCGTCGTGCTCACGCTCCTGCACGCTTCGGTGATGGCGCGCGCCGTCGAGATGGCGCTCGGCCGCCGCTTGCGCGCGGTGCGCTTCGAGGATCTCGACGCCGCCGCCAAGAACGGCGCCACGCCGGCCGCGCTCGCGGCCGCCGAGCCCGAGCTCGCCGGCTACCTCGAAGGCAACCTCGACGGCAAGGATCCGACGCTCGCCGGCGGCAAGCGCGACGTGGCGCTGCGCGTGCTCGCCGTGGTCGCGCGCGCGTATCTCGAGCAGCGCTGATGGCGCGCAAGCCGCCCGACACGCTGGCCGCCGCGGCGCTGGTGCTGGCGCGCCCCGAGAAAAGCGCGCGCATCGTCGACGTCGAAGCCGGCCTGGGCGCGCTGACGCTGCTCTGCGCGCGCCACGCCGCCGAGGTCGTCGCCGTCGACGCGTCGGAAGCGATCATCAAGGCACTGCGCGCGCGCGTCGCCGTCGCCAAGCTCGGCAACGTCGAAGCGCGCGCCGCCGATCCCGAGGCGCTGCCGTTCGTCGAGCGCAGCTTCGACGGCGGTTTCTTCTTGAGCCTGCTCGCCGCGCCGTCGGAGGCGGCGCTGGTCGAGCTGCGCCGCGTGCTCAAGCCGGGCGCGCCCGCCGTCGTCGCCGGCAGCGATCGCGACGCGCTCCTCGAGTCGCTCACCGTCGCCGGTTTCGACGAGCTCATCGCCCACCGCGTCGACAAGACCGACGCCTGGCTCGCGCTCGCGCTTGCGTAGCGAAAACTTGCGCGACCGCGTTGTCGCCTCCATAAACGTCTCGTCGCAGAACCACAGGGGGACGAGAGGGAGAGACGATGGCGACCAAGTCCAAGAGCACGATCGTGAAGTCCAAGATCACCGCGCCGAAAGTTTCTCGTGCGCGTAGGAGCGATACCGTCGATTCCGTAAGCGAGTCCGTATCCCGCGACCTCATCGCGCTGCGCGCCTACGAGCGCTTCGTCGCGCGCGGCTGCCAACACGGCCACGACGTCGAGGACTGGCTCAGCGCCGAGCGCGAGCTGACGGCCGCGAGCTGACCGCAGCTTCGTAGTCCGCGTCACAAAAGACGCATTGCGTCGCTGGCATGCGCCGTGCTCATAAGTGGCGCGTGCTCGACGTTCGACAGCTCGCCGGCGCGCTCGATCTATGGCTCTGCATGTGGGAGCCCGAGGAGCAGGAGCGCTTCGAGACCGCCGTCGTCCGCGCCATGACCGACGCCAACCCGCGTCCGACGCGCATGCAGGCGTTGGCGTTGTGCTGGGCGATCGGCACGCCGCGCATGGCCGTGGCCGCGCGCCGCCTCGCCGCCGCCAAGGTCTTCCCGGCGAGCGAGCTCGAAGCGATCGGCATGACCGTGTCGCCGCTGTGCGCGCTCGTCGACGCGGGGCGGGCGCTGCGCGGCAATGTGCTCGCGGTCGAGATGCTGCTCGGGCGCTTCGTCGGCAACCCGGCCGACCGCGAAGCCGACGTCACGCTCGATTGGGTCGACGTCCGCGATCTCGTGGCCGTGGCGCGCACGACCATCGACGCGCGCCTGTTCGGCGAGATCGAGCGGCGGATCGCGCGGCGCGGCAAATACCAGCGCGGTCGGGCCGCCAACCTACTCGGCTTCAGCGTGCGGCTGAGGACTGCAGCCCATAGCGGGGCGGGGGTGGAGTCTCCGGTCTTCGGTGGCTAGGAGCACTTTCGCTCCGCTTCACGGGAAGTCCTTTTCCCCCTCTTCGTGCCAGTCTTTGGTCAGATCGAGCCACATCGCCAGGCCGGCGAAGCTCCCGAACGGCTTGTAGCGGCGGCGCGCGAAGGCGTCGACGTCGCGGATGCGCGGATAGATCCGCTTGAGCTTGCCGCGGCACCACGAGTCGAGCCCGAGGTAGCCGTAGTGGCCGAGGAGGCGCAAGAGATTGTCAGCCGCATACGGGCCGATCCCCGGCAGCGCCATCAGCTCCTTGCGCAGCCGCTCGTCGTCATGCTCGGGCGAGGCCGACGGCGCGCGCCACGCTTCCGGATCGACGCGGCCGGCGACGACGTCGCGCGCGATGGCGGCCAGATGCGGCGCGCGATAGCCGGCGCGAACGACCTCGCGATAGAACTTCTCGTTCTTCTTCGCCATCGCCGCGGGCGTGGGAAACGCGCGCGCGCCCGACGGTGACGGCTCGCCGAGCGCGTCGATGAGCCGCGCCACCATGATGCGCGTCAGCGTCCACGTGCAGTTGGTGGTCAAGAGCATCTTGATGACGTCCTCGTACGCGGTCGGCGCGCGCAGAAGGCGGCCGACGCCGTGCGCGCGCGCATAGGCGAGCCGCGCATCACCGTCGGTGAGCGCGTAGAGCGCCGCCAGATCGACGTCGAGCCGCAACATCGACGCGATGATCGGCCAGAGCGCGCCGTCGTCGCGCTTGCGCTTGGCCGACGTGGTCACCGCGAGCTTGCCGCCGCGCTCGACGACGGCCACGTCGTGCGCGCGATCGCCGGCGCGCGCGACCACGCGCAGCGTCGCGTCCTGCCAGGAAAAGGGCGGCAGGTCGTACCAGCCGTGGCTGCGCGCCACGCGCTCGAGCCGAAATCCCGCGGGAACGTCGACGCTGAAGGTCGCCACTACTTGCAGACGTAGCCGATGACTTTGCCACTCGTCGGATCGTCGACGCGCGTGCAGCTGCCCGACGCGCAGGCGGCGCCGGGCCCGTCGCATTGCGGCGCGCAGACGCCGTCGCACAGCTGCCCAGTCTGGCAGACGTCCATGTTGGTGCACGCCTGGCCCAGGCTCTTGTTGCCGTTGGGCCCCGAGTTGTAGGCGCAGACGTTGCCGATGACGTTGCCGCTGCCGTCCATGAGCTCCGCGCAGGTGGTCTGCGCCGGGCAATCCGACTGCGTCGTGCACTTGTAATTGCAGTAGCGGAACATGAGCGCCTGATCGGCGTTCACGCACACGGTGAGCTGGCCGCAGAAGACGTTGCCGAACGGATTTCCCGTCGACGAATCGCGCCCGCAGCGCACGCCCGGCGCGTTGCCCGGCAGGCAGGCGGCGCCGGCGCCGGCGTCCTCGAGCGTCACCGGATCGCACAAGCGATTGCACGAGCACTCGGGATCGGTCGTGCACTTGTCGTAGCAGCCGCACGAGCCGTTGAGGTTGACGCCGATGGTGCCCGACGGACAGCCGCCGGGCGCGCTGCACGGCGTGCCGTCGTTCATCGGATCGGTCGGGCTGCACGCCGTCGGCGTCGTCATGTCGACGGCGGTCATGTCGGGCACTGCCAGATCGTGGCCGCCGCCGCCGTGCTGCGTGTCGTCGCCGCAACCGCCGGCGACGAGCGCGACCAGGAGCCAGGAGCTCATGCGCATGCGCGCAGCGTACTACAATTCACATCGACGAATTGGCGTCGGCGGCGGCGCTCGACTTCCACTTGTGCTCGGTGAGCCACTGCGCGGTGCGGTGGAAATCGGCGAAGCGGGTCATCTTGCCGACGGCGCCGAGGAAGACCATGGCGACGTCGTGCGAGGTCGCCGCCTCCATGTGCACGGCGATGGCGAGGCAATAGAGCGCGAGGTCGGTGTAGCCGGTCTTGCCGGTGAGCACGCTGAACTTGCCCGAGCGCGCGATGAGATCGGTGTTGTTGTACTCGATGGCCCAGCCGGGATGGCCGACGGGATGCGCGACGTACCTGGCCTTCTGCGTGATCTCGGAGATGAGCGGCTGACGGATCGCCGCCTTCAACATGAGCACGAGATCGCGCGGCGTCGATCGGTTGTTGGCGTTGAGCCCGACGGGATCCTCGAACTTCGTCGACTTCATCCCGAGATCTTTCGCCTTGGCGTTCATCGCCTCGACGAGTTGGTGCGGATCGAGCCCGACGGCGCGGCCGAGCGCCGGCACCGCGCGGTTGTCCGACGCCATCAGTGCCGCGTGCAACAGATCGCGATTGGTGAACGACATGCCGATGGGCAGCCGCGAGCGCGCGCCGCCGAACGCAATCTGGCGATCGCTGTCGATCATCTTCGTCGCCGCGTCGAGCTCGAGGTGGCGCACCGGATCGAGCACCACCAGCATCGCCATCAGCTTCGAGATCGACGCGATCGGCCGCACCGCGTCCGGATTCTTGGTGTACAGCTCTTCGCCGGTCGTAAGGTCGATCGCGACCGCCGCTTGCGCCTGCACGTTGGGCATGCCGCCGTGCGTGTACGTCGCGATCGGCCGCGGATGACCTTTGCCGAACGCGATCGCGGGGGCCAAGACGGTCGTCACGATCAAGCAAGCCAGGGTGCGCTTCATCGTGCTTTCAATAGTGGCTGGCTCGACTGCCAAAGGCAATGTTTACGTGCTGGTAGCACCCGTCGCGCAACTTTTGCGACGGTCCGCCGATAACAATGATGATCGGGTGCTAAACTTGCCGGTTCCAGGAGCGAGGGGATGGCGCAGACGGAAATTCGCAAGACGTACACCGGCGGGCGGTTCGCGTTCGAGCTCGACGATCGCAACTCGGCTGGCTTCGTCAACTCGATCGACGGCGCGCACTTCAAGGCCGACGCCATCACGTACATGCAGGGCGTCGATCCCTACGTCACCAAGTACACGGGGCGCGCCAAGTACGACGACATCACCGTCACCGTCGGCGCCGCGATGTCGCCGCCGTTCTGGAGTTGGGTATCGTCGAGCCTGTCGCGCAAGCCGCAGCGGCGCAATGGCGCGCTCGTCGGCTACGACTTCGACTTCAAGGAGCGCTCGCGGCGCTCGTTCTACGGCGCGCTCATCGCCGAGGTCGGCTTTCCCGCGTGCGACGCGTCGGCGAAGAACCCGTCGGCGCTGTCGATCAAGATCACGCCCGAGCACATCGAGTACAAAAAGGGCGACGGCCACACGTTCTCGGGCTCGCAAGCGCAAGATCAGATGACGAAGCAGAAGATGTGGATGTCGTCGAACTTCAAGTTCTCGCTCGATCGCTTCCCCGATCCGAACGCGATGAAGAGCGTGAAGCTCGACGCCTTCACGGTGAAGCAGAACATCATCGACAACCCCGTCGGCACCGAGAAGCACGCGCGCAAGGAGGCGGGGCGGCTCGAGCTGCCGTCGATCGTGGTGACGTTTCCCGAGTACCAGATGGAAAATTGGATGAAGTGGTGGGACGAGTCGGTCAGGCGCGGCGATCGCAAGGATCAATACACGACCGGGCACCTCACGTATCTCGCGGGGGATCTGCAGAAGGAGCTGATGCGCGTCGAGCTCGACGGCGTGTCGCTGGTCTCGGTCGAGCTCGACAAGTTCGAGGCGCACAAAGAGGCGATCGCGACGGCGAAGGCCACGCTCAGCGTCGAGGGCCTGACGCTCACGACCGGCGACGGCACGGTCTGAGGGCCGTCGCTAGCCGCGCCAGACGCGCAGGCGATCTTCGCGGCGCGGCGGCGGCGGATCGGGCGCGTCGAACGGCTCGCGCACGAGGTCGAAGCGCCCATGATCGAACGGCTCGCCGGGCGCGCGCTCGCGCGGCACGAGTCGCTCGCGCACGCCGTCGGCGGCGAGCGTCTTGACGCGATAGTGGCAATAGGGATTGTTGCCGGCACGGCCGAGGAGCGAGTGCGCGGTGAAGTTGCAGCCGCCCAGGCAAACGGCGGCGAACGGGCAGCTGCGGCAGAAGCCCCATAAGTCGTCGACGGTGCGGCGGCGCGTGAACGCGAGCGCGGGCGCGTTCTCCCAAATCTTGCGCAGCGATTCGGCGCGCACGTGGCCGCCGACGTACGGGCGCGTCGGCAGCGACGGACAGCCTTTGACGGCGCCGTCGGATTCGATGCCCATGACGTAACGGCCGGCCTGGCAGCCCTGCCAGTGCGCGTCGCCGTCGGGCGCGAGTGAGCGCAAGAGCTTCTCGTCGTGGCTGAAGTAGCCGACGTTGTTGCCGGGCGAAAGCAGGATGCCGTCGCCGAACGCGCGCGCCTTCAAGCGGGCGATGCGCGGCACCAGCTCGAGGAGCTGCCACGGCTGCAAGAGCAGGTCGGGGCGATCGGCGGCGCGGCCGAGCGCGGCCATCAGCTGCACCTGCCAGCCGCGGATGCCGGCCGCGCGCAGGATCTCGTAGAGCGGCTCGAGCTCGTCGACGTTCAAGCGGTTGACGACGCTGTTGCAGGCGACGCGCACGCCGGCGGCGCCGAGATGGCCGAGCGCCGCCAGCGCCGAGTCGAAGCTGCCGCGCGTGGCGCGGATGAGGTCGTGCGTGGCGGCGAGACCGTCGATGCTCACCGAGACGTGCTCGATGCCAGCGGCGGCGAGCGCGCGCGCACGCTCGTCGGTGACGCCGCGGCGGCCGGTGGTCATGGTCGGCGACATGCCGGCCGCGCGCGCGGCCGCGACGACGTCGAGGAAGCCTGGATGCAGGTAGGCTTCGCCGCCGATGAGCGCGAGCTCGCGCGTGCCGAGCGCGGCGAGCTGGCGGACGACGTCGAGCGCTTCGGCGGTCGACAGCTCGTCGGGGCGCGCCTCGGCGGCGCGCGAGCCGCAGTGCGCGCAGCGCTGGTCGCAGGCGAGCGTCAGCTCCCAGACGACGAAGCGCGGATGCGGCCGATCGCCGGCGTCGGCATCGCGCAAGAGGCGCAGGCGGCGGCGCGCGCTCAGTCGTGCTCCCCGACCGCCATGTCGACGGGAGTCTGCGGCTGCCCGGTCGGCCCCGGACCGTAGTGCACGACGTTGGTGGGGCCGCTGCAGCCGGCCAGGCCGAGCGCGGCGCCGGCGAGCAGCATCAAGCGGCGCCACGGCGAGTAGCGGCAGTGGCAGTGCGGGCAGCAGCGCCCGCCGGCGGGAATCAGGCCGCCGCACGAAGGACAGTCGACGAGCTTGGTCATGCCCGCGAGCGTACACCCCGCGGCGCGTTCAGCGGAACAGCGCGCGGACGGCGCAGTAGAGCGCGCGCGGCGACGGGGGGATGTCGACGCGGCCGATGATCGCGCGGGCGGGCAGCGGCGCATCGCAGTCGGCGATGTTGTCGCCGCGCGTGACGACGCGATCGTCGGCCACGTAGACCAGGCGGTGGCACAAGAGCTGACCATCGATCTCGACGATGACGGCGTCGCCGGGACGGACGTCGGCGGCGGAGGCGGGGCGGACGAGCAAGAGATCGCCAGGCGCGAAGAGCGGGCGCATGCTGCCGCCGCCGAGCGGCAGCTCGACGACGTGACCGGCGCGCAGCAGCTCCGCCGCGATCAGTGGGCGAAAGCCGAACGCCGCCGTCACGCCGCGCCTCCCACGAATTCGAGCAGGCGCGCGGCAGCGGCCGGCCCCTTCTTGTTGCGGTAGAGGAACGCCGGCCGCTCGCGCACGAGTCGCTCCAGGTTGTCGATGGTGCGCTCACACGCGCGCGGATCCCACACCGGCAGAAAGTGGCAGCGATAGAGCAGCGCCAGTACGCGCGCTGGTGATAGCGGGACGAGCTCGTCGTCGTCCGCTTGCTCGAGCAAGATGATCGCCTTCAGCGGCACCGACCGGTTCTCGATGAAGCCACCGTCGCCGGGCCAGGGCGTGCCGCCAACCACCCAGCCGCCGTGCGCCGCCGATGGGCGCACCGTGATGCGCTCGTCGGAGAGCACGTGGGCGCCGAGCGCAGCCGCGGCGCGCGAGATCGTCGTCTTGCCTGCGCCTGACGGGCCGGCGACGAGCAGCGCGCCGTCGCGGCCGGTGATCGCGGCCGCGTGGATGAGCGCGCCGCCGCCGATGCCGAGCGCATGCGTCACGAGGAGCTGATCGGTCGGATACTGAAACAGGTAGGGCCAGTCGCGATCGTAGACGTAGCGTCCGTCGAGGCCGTCGCGCGCCAGGTCGATGCGGGCCACTTCTGCGGGCGTGCGGCCCGCGTCTTTGATGCAGATCCGCAGCTCGCGCTCGTCGACGAACGAGACCCAGCTGTCGGTCTCCATGGTCGGCGGGCCGTCGGGGCGCAACCCCGAGGCGCCGCGCGCGGCGGTGAGGCGAACCGTGATCTCGGAAGGGTCGTCGCAGCGAGCGAGCAGGTGGCGAAGCTCTTCCGGCAGCGCGAAATCGCCGGTGAGGGCGACGTCGATGCCGGCGATCGTGTGGTTCACGACGGGCGGATGCTCACGCACGGGCCTCTCAGGCCTTCGCAAAAAAACGAGGCTCCGGGGCCCGAGTGTCCCGGCCCCTTGCAGCCGGCGAGCACCTGCTCCTCGGTCCGCAGCGGGACGTCCTCGATCACCGGCGGCTGGTACGGTTCACGCGGCTCGTTCTCATCCATGATGGGCTTGCTCTCCCGGTAGTCGCAGTCGGACCAGGCCGTTCGGGCGCGGGCGCTCGTCGCCGAGCAGACGTTCGGCTCGCGCGTCCGTGACCTGGCAGAAATAGGGATCGCCGAATTCCGTCGAGCGCGCCTCCAGCTCCGCCATGCCGACACAGTTCGAGCAGGCGACCGACGTGGGGCACGAGCCGCAGCCGCTGGTGTCCTCGAGGCGTTCCTCACGCATTGCCCGGAAGGCCGTGCGAAACCCGGGGAGGATCCCGTCGAGACG
>DASXOU010000041.1:0-5513 GCA_036494045.1 Polyangia bacterium
TCCACGGCGGCGGTCGGCGCTGACACGATCGCCTCGTCGCCCGACGAGCAACCGCTAGTGCCCCCGTTGCAGTCCGCCTACCCCGACCCCAGAACCTCTACATGGACAAACCGCAGGCACACAAGAGCGTGCCGGCGCGGATCCTCGTCGTCGACGACGATGCGGCCGACGCCGAAGCTCTGTGCTCGCTCCTCAGCGAGGCTGGCCACGAAGTAGAGCAAGCGGCCTCGACCGAGGCCGCCCTCACGAAGTTCCGCGAAGGAACCTACGCCATCGTCGTCGCCGACGTGCAGCTCCCCGGGGAAAGCGGGCTCGATCTCGTGCGCGAATTGCGCAATCAGGCGCCGGCCACTGCCGTCGTCGTCATGACCGGACATGCATCGGTGTCGACGGCGGTCACCGCGCTCAAGCTCGGTGCGGTCGATTACCTGAAAAAGCCCGTGCACGTCTCGCAGCTGAAGAAGCTGATCGCGCAGCTCGTCTCCGAGCGTCCCGCGTATCTGCCGAACGCGCTGCTCAACGCCGAGAAGTCGGACGAAGAAGTGTTCGAAGGCATGCTGGCGCGCTCGGCGGTAATGCACCGCGTGTTCGAGAGCATCACCGCGGTCGCGCAGACCGACGCGACCGTGCTCATCGTCGGCGAGACCGGCACGGGCAAGGAGCTCGTCGCGCGCGCGGTGCACGAGCGATCGGCGCGCAAGGCCGGCCCGTTCATTCCGGTGCACACCGGCGCGATTCCGAAGGACCTCATCGAATCGGAATTGTTCGGCCACGAAAAGGGCGCGTTCACCGGCGCGGTCTCGGCGGCGGAAGGAAAATTCGGTGCCGCCAAGGGTGGAACGATCTTCCTCGACGAAGTTTCGACGATGTCCGATCGCGCGCAGGTGGATCTATTGCGCGTGCTCGAGACCTTCCGTTACACGCGCGTCGGCGGCAAGGTCGAGCACTCGGCCGACGTGCGCGTGGTGTGCGCGACCAATCGCGATCTGCTGGCGATGGCGCAAGAGGGGAAGTTTCGCGAGGACCTCTACTACCGCATCAATATTTTCCCGATCACGTTGCCGCCGCTGCGGCAGCGGCTCGAGGACATTGGGCTCCTCGCCGATCGCTTCATGCGCGCGGCCGCCGAGCGCTACAAGCGGCCGGTGCGCATGCTTCCCGAGGGGTCGGTCGAGATCCTCATGTCGTATGCGTGGCCGGGCAACGTGCGCGAGCTGCGCAACCTCGTCGAGCAGGCGGTCCTGCTCGACCGCTCGGAGCGGCTCGAGCCGGAGCTGCTCAATCGCCTGTTGATCGAGCGGCCGCAGCGGCCGTCGGCGCCGCCGCCGTCGTCGTCGTCGATCGCGCGTTACATCGGTCGCGACGATCAGACGCCGGGGACGGGCTTGCCGCTGCCGACGCCGGTAGTGCCGATCGCCGTCGGAACCAAGGTCGAAGATGCGGAGCGGCAGCTCGCGATGCGCACGCTCGAGGCGTACGCGGGCGATCGTGTCGCTGCGTGCGCGGCGCTCGGCGTCGATTCGGCGCGGCTCGACGAGCTCGTCGGCGGTGGTCACGAGTCGCAGCCTGCGGTTCCTCACAACTAGTACTTTTTTTCATCCAACGGGCGCAGCAGCGTGACAACGCGTCAGCAGGGCGGCTGACGCGCGCCCGATTGCGCCTGTTTCTGCGCGCCCACGAGTTGGCCCGTGATTCGCAAAGTGCGGACGGCATGGAGGCCATCGAGATGTCGACGCAGAATTTCCTGCCCGGGCAGATCATCAAGCACTATGGCGTGTATCGCTGCAGCTGCGGCGGGCACGAATTCTTCGGCGTATCGGGGCGCGTGTTTCCGCGACCGCATTGTCCGGCGGGCTCGTGGGAAATGAAGCACCGCGCGCGCGAGGAGAAGTTCTTCTAGTGGGCACGCGCGCGGCGCTCTTGCTCGCCGGCGTCGATTCGGCGGAGTCGCTCGAGGCGGCGCTGGCGCTGGCCGCGCGTACGGGCGCGACGGTGACGATCGCGCCCGAGGCGGAGGCGATGGTGGCGCTGGCGCGCAGGCAGCCCGAGCTGGTGGCACGCGCGCGGGCCGCGTTCGCCGACGGGCGGCTGGCGGCGATGCTGGCGTGCGCCCATGGCGCCGAGGCGGCGCTGCTCGGGCGCGAGGAGCTCGCCGACGAGCTCAGGCTCGCCGAGGAGACGCTGCAGCTCGTCTTCGGCGTGGCGCTGGAGCGGCGCGGCTTCGTCGGCGCGGCCGCCGATGTGACGGCGCTGGAGGAGGCGGGCGTCGACTTCGTGATCGGCGACGACGCCGAGCCCTGTCGCATCGGCGAGCGGCTGATGGCGCTGCCGGTGGCGGTGTGCGACGCGCGCGCGATCGAGGACGCGGAGTGGATCGTGCGCATGCACGCTGACGCGGGCGAGCGCGTGGTCGGCGCCGATGCGTGGGCGGCGATGCTGACGCCGCCGTGGCTGATGCGCGGCGAGCGGACGGCGGAGACGCCGCCGGCGGCGCTGCGGGCGCTGGCGGCGCTGGGCGATTGGGTCGCGGGCGCTTTCGGGCTGCGACGCGTCCCCGGCGTGGCAGCGGCGGCGCTCGTCGACGAAGGCTGGAAGCTCGAGCGGTTTCCGGCGCGGGCGCGCGTGCCGCTGGTGCGGCGGCGCGGGCTGTGCGCGTCGCGGCGCGCGTGGGTGGCGGCGTACGAGTGGTGCGACGTCTTGGCGGTCGAGGCGCGCGTGCCCGGGCTGGCGGCGCACGCGCAGCACGCGCTCGACGAGTCGGTGCTGCGGGCGCTGCGCGCGATGGCCGAGGCGCACGGCGCCGGCGAGCCGATGGCGCGGGCGGAGGCGGCGTACGAAGAGCTGCGCGGCTTCGGGTTCGTGGGCGGGCTGCGCTGGCGGGCGCTGTTGTCGTCGCTGCGCGACGCGTTCGCGCTGCTCGCGTCGCGGCGCCAGGTCGATTGGTCGGTGGAGGCGGCGGCGCCGCGCGTGGCGGAAGCGCCGCGGACGTTGCGCCTGATTGAGCCGACGATCCCGTTGAACTAGCGCGACATCGAGATCTGAACGATGCGATCCATCGCCGCCTGGTAGGGCCAGCCGCGGTTGCGATATTTTTCGGCGCCGCCGGCGGCGCGGTAGTACAGGCTCATGGCGCGCGCGCTGTCTTCGTTGCGCACGCGCTCGGCCAGCTCGAACAGCGCCGGCTCGACCAGGCCGGGCACGTCGCGCGCCACCGCGCGCTCGAGCCGCGCGCGCGCGCAGGCCTCGTCGTGGAGCGCATCGCAGGCGTGGGTGGCGCCGAGGAGCGCGTCGATGCGCACGGCGTCGCTGGCGTCCTTGCGCGCGGCGATGGCGTCGAAGCGGCGCAGCGCGGCGGCGGCGTGGCCCGCTTGCACGTCGGCGCGCGCGCGCTCGAGCGCGACCTCGGGCGTGGCGCAAGCGACGAGCGCGAGCGTCAGCGACACGAGCACGGCCCGGCGTGGCATGATGCCGTAGCATGTCGAAGATCGACCTTTCGCTCAAGGACGCCTTCCGCCGCGCGCGCGAGAAGGTCGAGTCGTACGGCGTGCGCGTCTACATCGGCGACGTCAAGGATCCGAACACCGGTATCTTCGACGGCAGCGAGATCGGGATCGACTACGCCAATGATCTCGAGATGTCGCTGTTCGTGCTCGTGCACCTGTTCGGGCACACGGTGCAGTGGAACACGGTGCCGGCGTATCGGACCATCGACACGCGCGTCAAGCCGGGCGCGCCCGCCGAGGTGATCGACGAGGCGCGCGTCTACGAGGAGAACGCGTCGCGCTACGGGCTGCAGCTTCTGCACGAAGCCGGCATCGTCGATCGCGACGAGTGGATCAGCGACTGGCGCGGCAGCGACTGGAAGTATCTATCGACCTACTACGCGACCGGCAAGCTGCCGACGTGGGCCGACTGTCGCTCGACCGGCCACCCGCGCATCACGCCGATTCCGATCCCGCCGTTCACGCCGCATCGCTATTACACGCGCTACGCGTTCTGAGGCGGCGGATCCGCGAGATGGAACAGAGTCGCATCGCGCGCATGGAACACTTCGCGCTCGAGACCAAGCTGTCGTTGCAGGCGCTGTGCGCGCATCTCCGCGATGAGCTCGCGCTGCCCGAATTCCAATTCGATTACGAGAACGAGACCGAATGGGGATGGAGCGAGCTCGACGGCATCGAGTACAACGTCTCGCGACCCTACCAGTCGCAGACTCTGCGGCGCTGGGACGGCTCCGTTCCCGAAGGCTGCAACGTGGGCATCACGATCATGGTCGCCAGGAGCCATCCGCGCAGCGACGACCGCGACTGGATTCGCGCGTCGCTCGTTCCCGCGCTCGCAGCGCGACTGCAAAAGGCGCTGGCGGCGGTGGTGCAGCATCACCGAAGCTGGGAGCCGGAGCCCTAGGAGGCTTCGGCCTGCGCGTAGCCCCAGCGTTCGCGGATGCGTTTTTCGACGGTGCCGAAGAGCAGCCGCTCGAAGCCGAGGCCGAGGATCACGATCACGACCATCACGCTCATCACGCGCGCCATGTCGCCGAGCTCGCGGCCGAGCGTGAGCATCTGGCCGAGCCCGCCAGCGACGAAGAGCAGCTCGCCGGCCATGAGCGAGCGCCACGCGAAGGTCCAGCCGAGCTTGAGCCCGGTCAGGATTCCCGGCAGCGCCGCCGGCAAAATCACGCGCGTGTACAGGCGCAGCCGGCGCGCGCCCATCGTGCGCGCCGCGCGGATGTAGAGGGTCGGCACCGCGCGCACTGCGCCTTCGGTGGCGATCGTGATCGAGAGCAGCGAGCCCATGACCACGACGAACAAGATCGCCTTCTCCGACAAGCCGAACCAGAGCAGCGCCAGCGGCAGCCAGCAGATCGACGGCAGCGCCTGCAGCCCGACGACGAGCGGCCCCACCGCCGCGCGCAGCCAGCCGAGCCGCGCCAACATCACGCCGAGCGTGATCCCCGCCGCCGCCGAGGTCGCGTAGCCGACGAACAGCCGATAGAGCGACGTCGCGATCGCGCGCACCAGCTCGCCGTCGCGCGCGGTGTGCGCGAGCATGCGCAAGACGCCGCCCGGGCCGGGCAGCATGTAGGGCGGCCACGGACCGAACCTAGAGATGCAGGCCCAGCCAACCAGCAGCGCGCCCAGCGCCAGCAGCGCCGGCAGTCGCCGCCGCGGGCCGGTCGTCGTCGCGTTCCCGTCCATCCCCGTCGCCATCGATGCCCTCGTGCTCGCCCGTTTCGTCGAGCCCGCCTTTGAGCCGCGCCGCCAGCTTCACCACCGCGCCGTCGTCGACGTGCCGCGGATGCGGCAGCAGCGCCGCGACGTCGACGTCGAGCGCCACCCGCGCCGGCCGCGCGCGCAACACGATCACCCGCGAGCCGAGACGGACCGCCTCGGCCATGTCGTGCGTGACGAAGACGATCGTCTTTCGCGTGCGCGCCCAGATCTCGACGAGCTCCGACTGCAGCGCGTCGCGCGACTTGGGATCGAGCGCGCCGAACGGCTCGTCCATGAGCA
>DASXOU010000042.1:0-6869 GCA_036494045.1 Polyangia bacterium
GCCTCGGGATCGGCGTCGCCGCGTCGCACACCGTCGCAATTTACAAGCAGCGTACGCTCGCCGTTCCCGTCGGCACGCCGACCGGGCTCGACTCGTTTCGCTTTCACGATCGCGGCGTCGCGCTCGAAGATCGGCGTGAGCGCGTCGCGTTCCTCGCGTTCGATCGCGCCGAGACCTTCGCCGTCGAGGCGCGCCAGTGGGCCGAGCGGCTCTCGGGCGCGCCCGCCGGTTGGTTCGGCCCGCTCGAAGCCACGCGCGAGGCGGTCTTCGGCGAGCTGTCGACGACGACGGCGGGCGTGAGCGTCGCCGATGCGCGTTTGTCGACGCGCGCGCTCGAGCTCGTGACCTTCGGCGCGGCGCTGGCGTGGGCCGGCGGCGACGAGCTCGCCCATTGGGACGAGCGCGTGTTGCCGCTGTTCGCCATCTGCGGCGTCGACAAACCGGCGGCGCCGGTGATCGATCCCAAGGAAGCCGAGGAGCTCGACGACGAGACCGAGTCGCTCCTCGAGGCGATGTGCGAGACGCTGCCGTTCGCCGCGCCGCCCGAGGGCGAAGGGCCGGTGCTGACGCAGCTGTCGCCGGCGGAGCTGATGCCGCTGGCGCCGTGGGCGCAGGCGGGCGAGGAGCACGCGGGATCGATCTTCCTCTTGCGCGCCGAGCGGCTGCTGTCGCTGACGCGCGCCATCGACGGAGAGCGGCTCGGCAACGCGGCCGAGACCTTCGCGCGCGCCTGGTATCGCGCGCTTCGGCCGGGGCAAGCCGAAGGCGATCAGTACAAGAACTGGCGCCAGTCCAAGGAAGAGGAAGGGCAGAAGGAGCTCGACCGCTTCATCGCCGATTGGGCCGAGCTGCGCGCGTGCCTGGAGATCGCCGTGGCCAACCGGCTCGACGTCGCGCTCATGATCTACGGATGACGAAGAGCAGCTTCGACGGCTACGACGTCGTCAGCGATGAGCGTATCGGCGAGGGCGGCTTTTTGGCGCTGCGCCGCGTGCGCCTCCGCGTGGTGCGCGGCGATGGCTCGCGCTCAGCCGTCGGGCTCTACGACTTCGTCGAGCGGCCGATGGGCAAGGACGCCGTGGTGCTGATGCTGTGGCACCGCGACGACGACGGCGGCGTGCGCGTGCTCTTACGCCACGCGCCGCGCGTGCCCTTGTGGTTCCGCGATCGCGCGCTCGGCGCCGCGCACACTGAGATCGTCGCCGGCATCCTGGAAAAGGGCGAAGACGATTGGCCGGCGATCCAGCGCCGCGCCGCCGCCGAGGCGCTCGAGGAGGCCGGCATCGTCGTCGCGCCCGAAGCGATCGAGAGGCTCGGCGCCGCCAGCTTTCCCACCGCCGGCATGTTCGGCGAGCTGTTCCACTTCGTCGCCGCCGACGTCGCCGATCCCGCGGCCGCGGTGACACCGCCGACGGACGGCTCGCCGTTCGAGGAGGGCGCGGCGCTCGAATGGGTCACGCTCGACGAGGCCATCGCCCGCGCCGACGATGGGCGCATCTGCGATCTCAAGACCGAGTTGGCACTGCGCCGGTTGCGGTCCAGAATCAAATAGTGGATCCGTATCGCTCGGAGCCTACCGAGGCGCAGTTCGTATGCGTCGTCTGCTGGCGCTCGTTGTCGGTGTACGCCGGCGAGTGTGCGCGCTGCGGCGTCGATCGGCTGTCGCTCGCCGATCCCGAGGTGCGTGCGGAGGCGCGCGCCGAGGCGGAGAAGCGCATACAGAAGCGGCTCTACGGCGAGTGGTTCTGGCTCTACCTGGTCGGCTTCTTCGCGGCGACGCCGGTGAGCTGGCTCGTGATCGATCGCTTGCAGGCGATGGCGCTGTGGGTGGTGTCGGCGCTGGTCATCGGCAGCGCCAGCGTCAAGGTGTACGAGAAGCTCAACCCGCGTTCGATCCTGCGGCTCTACGCCGATCGGCGGCGGCGGCTGGAGCTGGCGACGGCGGGCGGCGCGGCGCAGAAGCTGTTGCCGGCGCGCGCGGACGATCCGGAGGACGCGGAGCTGTCGCGGGTGTTGGCGCTCTTGGGCGCGCGCGTCGAGGACAAGGCGTGAAGGGCGCGAGCCGGCTCGACGCGATCGTGGCTGCGTTCATCGGCCTGGTTGCGCTCGCCGTGTCGGGCTACACCGCGTACATCCAGAAACAGCAGGTGCGCGCGCAGGTCTGGCCCTATCTCGAGACCAGCAGCGACAACATGCCGCTCAGGCTCATCGTCACCAACCGCGGCGTCGGCCCGGCGATCGTCAAGGACGTCGCCGTCACCGTCGACGGTCAGCCGGTGACCAACTGGAAGGACCTGCTCGATCGCATCGCCAAGCAGCACAACCACTTCTACAGCACGATTCACCGGCGCGTGGTGTCGGCGGGCGAGCGCGTCGACGTGCTCCAGCCGCACGACGACAAGGGCAAGGACGTGTTCGCGTCCGATCCGAAGGGCAGCTTCGGCGATCTCCTGAACCAGGCGCTCCCTCGGATCGACATGCGCATCTGCTACTGCTCGACGCTCGAAGACTGCTGGACCGTCGACGACGCGGGTACGCGCGCGACGCGGGTCTGCCCGGCGCCCTCGGCTACGTCGTTCCGAGAGTAGCGACGTCATGTAACTAAACGGTTGTATTTTGTCGGCGCCGCGCTAATATCCAACCAGGAGGTTGGATATGGCCGACGAGGATCGCATCGAGAAGCAGATTCAGCTGCGCGCGCCGCGCTCGCGCGTCTGGCGCGCGCTCACCGACGCCGACGAGTTCGGCAAGTGGTTCGGCGTGAAGATGGAGGGCGCGTTTTCGCCCGGCGCGACGGTGCGCGGCAAGATCACGCATCCCGGCTTCGAGCACGGGCCGCCCATGGAGATCTTCATCGAGCGCATCGAGCCGGAGACGCTCTTCTCGTATCGCTGGCATCCGTTCGCCGTCGATCCCAAGGCCGACTATTCCAAGGAGCCGACCACGCTCGTCGAGTTTCGCCTGCGCGACGAGGCGGGCGGCACGCTCGTCACCGTCGTTGAATCGGGCTTCTCCAAGATCCCCGCCGCGCGGCGCGCCGAGGCGTTCCGCATGAACACGGGCGGCTGGGAGGCTCAGATGAAGAACATCGCGCGCCATGTCGAGGGCTAGCGGCGCGGCGCCGCTGTTCGCCGCGCTCGGCGACGAGACGCGCCTGCGCCTCTTGCAGCGCTTGTCGGCGCGCGGCCCCGACTCGACCGCGGGACTCGGCGCCACCAGCGACGTCTCGCATCAAGCGGTCACCAAGCACCTCGAGGTGCTCTCGGCGGCGGGCCTGGTCCGTTCGCGCCGGCGCGGGCGCGAGCGCATCTGGGAGCTCGAGCCGAGGCGCCTCGCGGCCGCGCACGATTACCTCGATCGCATCTCCGCGCGCTGGGACGACGCGCTCGGCCGGCTGAAGGCGTTCGTCGAGGACGAGTGAGCGCGCGCTACTTGTTGGCGAGGAGATAGGCGACCAGCGCTTCGGCGATCGCGTCTTGCGCGCGGCGCGCCTTCTGCGTCGACGGATCGGGCACGTCGTTCATGAAGATGGCGAAGGCGAGCGGCGCGTGGCCGGGCGCGCCCGCGTAGCCGGCCAGGCACGACACGCCGGCGAGCGTGCCCGTCTTGGCGCGCACGTAGCGCTCGGCCAGGCCGCCCTCCATGCGATGCGACACAGTGCCGTCGGCGCCGGCGAGCGCGAGCGAGCCGATGAAGTCGGCGGCGAAGCGGAAGTCCTTGTAGGCGACGCGCAACAGCGTCGTCAGCTGCGCCGGCGAGAACAGGTTCGAGGCGTAGAGCCCCGAGCCGTTGGTCATCTTGTAGTCCTTGCGCGCGATGCCGAGGCGCTCCAAAAATCCGGCGACGGCGTCGATGCCCTTTTGCCACGTGCCGGGGCGGCCGCCGGTCTCGGCGCCGAGCGTCTTCAGGATCTGCTCGGCCATGAAGTTGTTGGAGTGCTTGTTCACGTCGCGCACGACGACGCCGAGCGGCTGCGAATAGTGCGCGGTGAGCGCGTGCGCCGTCGATGGCGCGGCGTCGCGCACGATGTTTCCCGCGATCTTGATGCCGCGCCGGGCGAGCAGCTCGCGCAGCGCGTTGGCGGTGTAGAGATCGGGATGCGCCACGCGCCGCAGCGCGACCACGTCCTCGTCGCCGACGCGGATGCGGCCGGCGACCTTGAGCTCGGTGTGATCGGGCGTCTCGCGCGCCTCGACGGTGACGTTGGTGCGGCCGCTGGCGACGGTGCGCGCGTCGTTGACGATGGTGAAGTACGGCGTCTGCGGATCGATGACCACGCGCGCCGGCGCAGCGTCGCCGGCGCCGGGGAGGACGTGCACGCCTACGGCGTTGTAGTTGAGCGAGAGCGCGCCGTTGGGGGCGCGGAACGGCAGATCCTCCTGCTTCTGATCGAAGCCGGGACCGACGCGCACGGCGTCGAAGAAGGTGTCGTCGACGACCAGATCGCCCGAGACCTTGCGCAGCCCGGTGGCGTAGAGGTCGGTGACGATTTTCCACAGATCCTCGACGACGAGCGACGGATCGCCGAAGCCTTTGACGTAGAGGCGCCCCTTGAGCTCGCCGCCGGAGATGGGCGCGTCGGCGTAGACCACGGTCTTCCAGCGATACTCGGGGCCGAGGATGGCGAGCGCGGCGGCGGTGGTGAACAGCTTGACGTTCGAGGCCGGGTTGAACAGGCCGGCGTCGTTGCGCGCGTACAGGATCTTGCCGCTGTCGATGTCGACGACGTCGACGCCGACCTTGGCCCTGGCCAGCTCGGGCCCGCCGAGCGCGGCGTCGATCTGATCCTTGAGCCACTTCTGCCGATCGGCGGACGAGCCCGACGGCGACGAGACCACTTGCGTCGGCGGCGGCGCGGCCAGCTTGCCGCTGGTGCCGCCGTCGGGGGGCTCGGCGGGCTTGGGCGTCGCCGGCGCTTCGGACGAACTCTGCGCGTGCGTCGCTTTCGGGACGCCCGCGTCGACCGGAACTTGCGCCGAGGCCACGCCTGCGCTCAGGCTTACGCAGACAATGAGCAGCGCCAAGCGTGGCATCGTCAAAAAATAGCAGGCGCTCCCTCGCGCTGCCAGTTCTCGCGCTCATCGCCGCCGGCTGTGGCGCCGGCCGCGTGCCCGACGACGAGCTGGTGGTGCTGCTCGAGCAGCCGCCGGTGTCGATCGACCCGCGCTACTGCCTGCAGGCGTCGGACTTCAAGGTCTCGCGCATGGTCTACGCGCCGCTGGTATCGACGGACACGCAGACGCTCGAGGCCAAGATGGAGCTGGCCGAGAGCGTCCGCTCCGTCGGCAACGACTGGGAGATCACGCTGCGCGACGCCCAATTCTCCGACGGCAAGCCGGTCACCACCGACGACGTCGTCTACACGATGGAGGCGATGCTCGACCCGAGCTGCGGCGGCGGACCGTGCGCGCGCATGCGGCGGACGCTGAAGGAGGCCGGCTTTCAGCGTTTCGACGTCAAGGACGCCAAGCACATGACGGCGCGTCTTTCGCATCCGCACGCGCCGTTCGGAACGGACTTGAATATGGGGCTCATGGAGCGCCCGCCGCCGGGCACGTCCAAGGATGCGCTGCCGCGCGGCGCCGGCGCGTATACGTTCGAGGCGCGGCACGGCGAGACCTGGATCCTCGCGCGCAACGTGCACTACGTCGGCGGGGCGCCGCCGATGGCGCGGCTGATCTTCAAGACCATCCGCGACGACAACTCGCGGCTGCTCGCGCTCGTGGGCGGATCCGGCGATTTGACGCAGAATACGATCTCGCAGCTCCTGGTGGACGCGGTGGCCGAGCAGCCGCGGCTCGCCGTCGAGACGGCGCCGTCGAGCGTCTACTCGTATCTGTTGTTGAACGACGACGATCCGATCTTGAAGGACGTGCGGGTGCGCCAGGCGATCGCGTACGCGGTCGATCGCAAGACGATCATCGACACGAAGCTGCACGGGCGCGCGCAGGCGGCGACGGGAATGCTGCCCACGTTTCACTGGGCGTACGAGAAGGACGTGAAGGATTACCCGTTCGATCCGGAGCAGGCCAAGCGCTTGTTGGACGAGGCGGGCTATCGCGATCCCGACGGCGACGGGCCGGAGCCGCGCTTCACGATCATCTACAAGACGTCGTCGAACAAGGTGCGCGTGGCGATCGCCAACGTGATCGCGTCGATGTTGCGGCAGGTGGGGATCGGCGTGGATTTGCGGGTGTACGAGTTCGCGACGCTGTTCGCGGATCTGAAGAAGGGGAATTTCCAGATGTCGCTGCTTCAGATCCCCGAGATCAGCGAGCCCGACTTGTACATCAACTTCTTCGACTCGGCGCGCGTTCCGACGCGGGACAACCTGGACGCGGGTGGAAATCGCGAGCGGTATCGGAACGCGGAGGTCGATCGGTTGATCGCGGAGGGGCGGCACAAGCTCGATCGGCCGGGGCGGAAGAGGGTGTATTCGCAGATCCAGAAGATCCTGGCGCGGGATGTGCCGGTGGTGAGCTTGTGGCACGAGTACAACGTGGTGGCGCGGAGGAAGAATGTGGAAGGGTTCGTGATGCTGCCGACGGCGCAGTTGTCGGGGTTGGATAAGGTTTACAAGACGAAGGCGCGCTAGCGGCACTCATTGCTCCGTTCTCCGCTTCTGTTCTGAAATCTGAAATCCGCAAAAAATTAATGGGCGAGGGCTTTGGTAAAGCCTGGGGGCGTTTTTGTGGGTAACTCGCGTGGGGGTCCCCGTGCCTGGGGTCGAGTTATCCACAAAAAGAGGCCGGAGGCCGTCCCCCAGGCTGTTTGGAATGAAGCGTGGGCGTGGAGATCTGGTGGGGGTCGTAGGTTGATCCTTGTATCTGCCGTCTTCGCCAGAATCAGGACGTTCGTTAGAGTCGTCG
>DASXOU010000043.1:0-2544 GCA_036494045.1 Polyangia bacterium
CGATTACCGCGGCACACTCGTCGACTGCGCCTATCGCGTCGACCTCGTCGTCCGCGAGCAGGTCGTCCTCGAGCTCAAGTCCGTCGAGCAATTGGATCGGATTCACTTGGCCCAGCTCCTGACCTACCTGAAGCTCGCTCAATACCCGATTGGCCTGCTCGTAAACTTCAACGTCGCGTCACTCCGAATGGGACTGCGCCGCGTAACCTCGCGCACCAACCTCTAGATCTCCTGATCTCCTGATCTCCCTGTAAATCATTTACCTTGGTGCCCCTCGGCTGATCAGCGCAGCGACGGCAGCGCGCGCAGGATCGTCCGCCCGCACGCGGCCGGCGTGGTCGCGCCCGGCGCGTAATCGAAGAGCGCGTCCCACACGACCGGCAGATCCGCATCGCCCGAGGCCAGGCACGCCGGATCCCCACCCGCGCGCAACATCGCCGCCGACACCTGCCGCGACGCGTCCCAATAGTTGCGCGCCCGCCGCGCGCGTTTCCCCGCCGCCGGCGCGGCCTCGTCGCTGCCGAGCACCGGCTCCCACACGACGAACCCCGCCACGTCGCGATGCCCGTCGAGCCACGAATCGAGCGCGGCGACCCCGCGCACGCACACGTCTCAGGTTGGCGACGCCAACGCCACCACGCGCCGCCGCTCCTTCGCCGCGCCCAGCTCGCCGTCGAAGCGCGCGACGCTCTCGATCGGCGCCTCGCCGCCAGGAGCGCGCGCGCATCCGACCAGCAGCAAGCACGCGAGCAGCGGCTTCATCCGCGCTCGCCCGCCAGCGCCTCGCCGAGCGCGCGCAACAGCGCCGCGCCGTCGCCCTGCCACGCGCTGCCGTGCATGCACGCCAGCGTCGTCGGCTCCGTCGCCGCCAGCCGCTCGATCAACGCGCGCGCATTCTGCGTATGCGAGTAGTAATCGAGCTGCGCGCGAAACGCCTCGCTCGGCCCGAGAATGTCCGCGTTCGTCACCGCCGGCGCCTCCGCGCCCGGCTGCGTGAACAGATCGCCGCACAACAAGGTCCGCGTCGTCTGCTCCATCAGGAACCCGCACTCCCACGCATGCGGCAGATGGGGCGCATCGATCCAGCGCACCTTCCGCTCGCCGAGCACCAGCTCTTCGCCGTCGCCGAGCGCGCGCGCCGGCCGATCGAACGCGTCGCCGTTGACGAGCGCATTGATCTTCCCACACAGCGGCTGCGCCTCCGTCGCGCGCGCCAAGATCGCATTGAGCCCGCCGCACTCGTCGTTCTCGAAGTGCGAAAAGCCAATCCAACGCAACTTGCCGATCGGCATGACGCTCCCGATCGCCTCCATCACCAACGGCGCCATCCCGCGCGGCCCCGTATGAAACAAGAGCGGCGCCTCATCCCGCACCAGATACTGATTGAACGAAAACCCACCCGGCAAATCCTTCACCGGCGTGTGAATCCGATAGATCCCCGCCGCAATCTCGTCGACGCGCGTTCCCGACTCGCGATTGGTCACGCCCATGCGTCCCCTTTTCGCACGATCTCGAATCGCCGTGTTACGATTCGAGCGAGTGCACGCAAACTTCGCCCTCACCGGCGTCGCCGGCTACGTCGCGCCGCGCCACCTGCAAGCCATCAAGGACGTCGGCGGCCGCCTGCTCGCCGCCGTCGATCCCCACGACTCCGTCGGCGTCCTCGATCGCCACTTCCCCGACGCCGCCTTCTTCACCGAGTTCGAGCGCTTCGATCGCCACATCGAAAAGCTCCGCCGCGGCCCCGCCGACGGCCGCGTCCACTACGTCAGCATCTGCGCGCCCAACCACCTGCACGACGCGCACATCCGCTTCGCCCTGCGCGTCGGCGCCGACGCCATCTGCGAAAAGCCGCTCGTCCTCAACCCATGGAACCTCGACGCGCTCGAAGAGCTCGAGCGCGAGAGCGGCCGCCGCGTCTACACCGTCCTGCAGCTGCGCCTGCACCCCGCGATCCTCGCCTTCCGCGAGAAGCTCGCCGCGTCACCAACGGCGCGCCACGAAGTCGTCCTCACCTACTGCGCCCCGCGCGGCCGCTGGTATCGCTACTCGTGGAAAGGCATCGACGAAAAGTCGGGCGGCGTCGCCACCAACATCGGCATCCACTTCTACGATCTCGTGCTCTGGCTCTTCGGCGCCGTGCGCGAAAGCCGCGTCCACCTGCGCGACGCCCGCCGCTTCTCCGGCGTCCTCGAGCTCGAGCGCGCGCGCGTGCGCTGGTTCCTCTCGATCGATCGCGCCGATCTTCCGCCCGGCGTCACCAGCGCCCATCGCTCTATGACCGTCGACGGCCACGAAGTCGAGTTCGCCGACGGCTTCGCCGATCTGCACACCCGCGTCTACGCCGAGACCCTCGCCGGCCGCGGCTTCACCATCGCCGATGCCCGCCCCTCGATCGCGCTGGTCCACCAGATCCGCACCGCCCCGACGGTCGCCCCCGGCGACGACGCCCACCCGCGCCTCTGAACCGTCATGGCCTTCGCGATCAAAGCCGAGGTAGCCGATCCGCGCGCGAAGACCTTCGCGTTCGCCGCCCAGAAGACG
>DASXOU010000044.1:0-4281 GCA_036494045.1 Polyangia bacterium
GACGCCGCCGGCAACGTCAAGGGCCAGCACGCCGGCACCTTCATGCGCAACCGCATCTACCAGGGCGGCAACATCCACGACTTCGCCAACGGCGTCGGCGTGCGCGGCGATCACGTCCTCTACATCGGCGACCACATCTACGGCGACATGCTGCGCGCCAAGAAGTCGTCGGTGTGGCGCACGGCGATGATCCTGCAGGAGCTCGAGAGCGAGCTCGTCGCCGTCGAGGACAACAAGGGGCGCCTCGAGCGCGTCGAGCAGCTCGAGCGGCAGTGCGTGCGCCTCGACTCGGAGATCTCGTATCAGCAGGTGCTCCTGAAGTCGCTGCAGAAGCTGGCCGAGGGCGCGAGCGATTCGCATGAGCCGCTGGCGCCGGCGCAGCCGACGGTGGAAGCGGCCAAGCACGAGGCCAAGCGCCGCCTCGACCAGCTGCGCGCGTCACTGAAGTCGGCGGCCGAGGAGATCTCGCAAAACGATCTCGTCATCGATCGCGCGTTCAATCCGCATTGGGGCGCGATCTTCCGCGAGGCGGCCGAGAACTCGCGCTTCGGCCAGCAGGTCGAGGACTACGCGTGCGTCTACACCTCGCGCGTGTCGAACTTTCTCGCCTACTCTCCGCTGCGCTATTTCCGCTCGCCGCGCGATCACATGCCGCACGAGCTGGTCTAGCAATGCCCGGAACGACCGCGCAGCGGCGGGGGCGCCCGCGCGTGATCGTCGCGATCGTCGTGTTGGCGGCGATCTATTGGGCCGTGGCCGTGCGCGCGCCGTCGGGGACACGCTCGATTCGCGCCTTCGACGCGGATCGCCTGGCCGAGCTCGAGCTCGGCATGTGGCAGGCGTACTACGCGAAGGAAAAGTTCCGGCTCTTTCGGCTGCTCGTGGTGATGCTGCGCGAGCAGTACCATTATTCGTGGCAGGAGGCGGTGATCGCGGCCTATCACCTCGCGCGCGCCGCGTCCACGTTCGGCGACGCCACCGGCGATTACGATCGCGTGCTGCCCGATCTCGAGGCCGGCTACAAGATCGCGCGCGACTGGACGGGCGCGTCGTTCGATCCGGCGGCGGTGGCGCGCGCGGAGCTGTCGTGGTGGACGGCGCGCCGCGATCCGGCGTCGGGCCTGGGCGCCGCCAAGAACCGCGTCGTGTCCGAGCGCATGATCGATCTTTACACGCTCCTCTACGGCGAGCCGCGCGAGCGCGTGGGCGAGTCGGCGCGGCTGCGCGTCGAGGCGGCCGACCTGCGCGATCGCGGCGCCGACGCGGCGCGCGCGGGCGCCGAGGATGGCGTCGACTGGAAGGGCGTGAGCTACCTCCTGCACCAGTCGTATCGCTCGCTGCACGACGCCGTCGCCGAGTGACCGTGGATCTCGATCGCATCTTCGGAACCTTGCAGCGCGCCGGCGTCGCCCTCGAGCGCGGCCTCGACGAGGGCGAGCTCGCCGCCGTCGAGGAAACCTACGGTTTTCGCTTCCCGCCCGATCTGCGGCGCTTCCTCATGCACGCGCTGCCGGTGTCGCGCGGATGGGTGAATTGGCGCAGCGAGGACAAGGGCGCCATCCGCCATCGGCTCGCGGGGCCCTACGACGGGCTCTGCTTCGACGTCGAGGAGAACGACTTCTGGAACGATCGTTGGGGTGACAAGCCGGCCGAACTCGCCGACGCGTTCGCCGTGGTCGCGCGCGCGCTCGCGGCCGCGCCCAAGCTGATCCCGATCTTCAGCCATCGCTTCATTCCCGATCGCCCCGCGCTCGACGGCAATCCGATCTTCTCGGTCTACCAGAGCGACATCATCATCCATGGCGCCGATCTCGAGACCTACCTTGGCAACGAGCTCGCCCACTCCTTCGGCGAAGATCGCTACCGCCGCCGTGAGCCGCCGCGCACCATCGAGCTGTGGAGCGAGCTCGCGAGCTGATCGTGTCGCACGCCGTCGCACTGGGGCCGGCCGCACCAGCCGCCTGGGGCTCGCTCCACGCGCCGGCACGCGGCCGCGCGCAGCGTCGAGGGAAATCAGCCGGTTCGGCGTCGGCGCGACTCTTGCGAGAGCCGCCTTCGTGAACGACTGGGACCCGACGGATCGCATGCTCGTCGCCGACGACCCCGCCGCCGACGTCGACGATTCGCCGACCTCGCCCATCGTCATCGACGTCGATCACACGGCCCGCCAGCGCTGCGAGTTCGAGGAGGACACCGTCGAGGAATATTTCGTATAAGTAGTTGTGCCCGAATCCTCGACGACGCGCAGGCTCGGCCTGGCCGCGGCGCTGCTCGTCTTCACCGTCTTCCTGTCACGCGTCCTCGGCTTTCTGCGCGACGCGGTCATCGCCGCGCTCTTCGGCGCCACCGGCCGCACCGACGCGTTCTACGCCGCGTTCAGCATCCCCGATTGGCTGATGTACGTCGTCGCCGGCGGCACGCTGTCGATCACGTTCATCCCAATCTACACACGTCACCTCAGGGCCGACGACGAAGCCGGCGGCAACCGCGTCCTCTCGGTCATCGCGACCGTGATGACCATCGTGCTCGTCATCGGCATCGTCGTCGTCGAGTACTTCACGCCCGCCTTGACCGAGCGCTACCTCGGTAAGCTTCATCCCGAGCACATCGACCTCGCCATCACGCTCACCCGCATCCTCCTGCCGGCGCAGCTCTTCTTCTACCTGGGCGGGATCGCCTCGGCGACGCTGTTCACGCGCAAGCGCTTCGTCGCGGTGTCGATGGCGCCGCTCGTCTACAACGCCGGCATCATCGTCGGCGGCGCGGTGTTCGGCCGCCGCTTCGGCATCGCTTCGTTGGCCTGGGGCGCGCTCGCCGGCGCCGCCGTCGGGCAGTTCGGCATCCTCGTGGTCGCCGCCTGGCGCGCCGGCATGCGCTTCCGCCCGTCGCTGGCGGTGCGCGAGCGCGGCTTCCGCGAGTGGCTCTTGGCGAGCATCCCGCTCATGTTCGCGGTCACGCTGGTGTCGGCCGACGACTGGATCATGCGCTACTTCGCCGCCGCCGACGTCGGCGCCATCAGCTGCCTCAACTACGCGCGCAAGCTGGTACAGGTGCCCATCGCCGTCGCTGCGCAGGCAGTGGCGCAGGCGTCGATGCCCTTTTTCGCGCAGTACTGGGCCGAGGGGCGCAAAAAAGATCTCGGCGATCTGGTGACCTCGTCGGCGCGCTCGTCGGCGGCGATCGCGGCGCTGGCCGGATGCGCGCTCATCGCGCTGGGCGAGCCCGCCGTCGATCTCCTCTTTCGCCGCGGCCACTTCTCCGCGGCGCAGGTGGCGCCGACCGCGCACTACGTGATGCTGTTCGCCGCCGCGATTCCGCTGTGGGCGATGCAAGCGATCGTGTCGCGCGCCTTCTACGCCGCCGGCGACACGCTGACGCCCGCGGTGGCCGGCACGCTCGTGACCGCGGCGATGCTCGCGGTCTATTGGCTCGGCTGGCGCACGCTCGGACCGAACGGCCTCGTCATCGCCAGCGACCTCGGCATCTTCCTGCACACCGCGTCGCTGATGCTGCTCTTGCCGCGGCGGCTCGACACCGTCAACCGGCGCAACATCGTCGTCGGCACGCTGCGCGGCTACGCCGTCGGCGCGCTCGCCGCCGTGCCCGCGTGGGCGGCGGCCACCTGGCTACCCCACGGCCGGCTGCACGGTCATCTCATCGTCGTCATCAAGCTCGCCGTCGGCGGGCTGGTGTTCGTCTCGCTGGCGGCGCTGTTGGCGCGTCCGCTCGGCGCCGACGACATCGCCGGCTTCATCGAGCAGCGCATCTTGCGGCGCCGCGGGCCGACGCTACCTTCTCGCCCATGACGGCCCATCAGCGCGAGCAGCTGCGCCGCGAGCTCATCGGCCAGCTCACCGTGATCTACCAGACCGTGCGCAACAATTTGAGCGCCGCGTACGTCAGCCAGGCGGTCGAGCACGATCCCGAGGACGAAGGCGACGAGAGCGCGATCGACGAGCTGCGCGCGCTCGACTCCGACCTCGACGATCGCCAGCTTCATCTGGCGCACGCGATGGTCGACGCCCTGCGCCGCATGGGCAACGATCAATACGGCATCTGCATCGACTGCGGCCGCGAGATCCCGTTCGAGCGGCTGCGCGCGGTGCCGTGGACGCTGCGCTGCGCGGAGGACGCGGCGCGCGTGGAGCACGGCAACCGCACGTATCCGACGCTATAGGCGCGTACGAGAAAACAGGCGACAGGCGGGAGGCGCCTGGCCATTCAAATTTCAGAGCGCCGCATCGTTGCCAGGCGCCAGCGGCCGGCCGCCTGTCGCCTGTT
>DASXOU010000045.1:0-3646 GCA_036494045.1 Polyangia bacterium
CACGTCCGCGTCGCCGTAGCCGTGCGTGCGGCGCGGCTCGCGGCCGATGCGCAGAAGCGGCAGGAACTTCAGGCGCGGATGATCGAGGCCGAGCCCGCGCGCGAAGTCGAGAAACGCGGCGCGCGCGTCGGCGGCGGCGAGGCCGGCGCGATGCTCGACGACGGTGATGGCGGGCGACAGCCCGACGCGCGCGAGCGAGCGCAGCCCCGCGACGATGCGCTCGAAGGTGCCCTTGCCGCGCACCGGATCGTTCTCGGCGGCGTCCATGCCGTCGAGCGAGACGCGCAGATCGAACGAGTAGCGCGCGCGATCGAAGGCGCGGCGCGCGCACGCGGCGGCGGCGTCGTCGATGAAGAGCCCGTTGGTGAGGACGGTGAGCGGACCGCGCGCGAGCGTGTCGTCGACGAGCGGCCAGAAGTCGGGATGCATCATCGGCTCGCCGCCCGTGAAGTAATAGTCGCGCGCGCCGAGCGACTCGGCTTCGTCGAGAAAGCGGCGCACGCGCGCGGCGTCCATCATGGGGACGCGCGACTCCTCGGGGCCGCAGCTGATGAAGCAGTGCCGGCAGGCGATGTTGCAGATGGTGCCGGTGAGCTGGAACCAGACGGTGTCGAGCGCGGCCAACGGCACCTCGGGCGCGCGCGCGTCGGCGAGCACCGGCGGCAGCGACAGGACGGGCAGGCGCGCGCTCACGGGAATCGAGCATAACACCGTGCTAGTGTGTGAGCATGTGGAGGCGCGCCGTCGTGGCGCTGTGGATCGTCTGCGCGGCGGCGATCGCGTGGGTCTGGCTGCGGCCGATGCACGAAGGGACGCTGCCGCCGCCGGTGACGCGCGCGCCGCGTAAGGCGCGGCCCAATACGAGCCTCGACCCGCGGCGAGCGTCGGTACAGCAGCCGGAGGACGAGCCGGTGGCGGAAGAGCCGGCGGCGCAGCCGGTGCAAGCGGGACCGCCCGAGCAGCTCAACCGGCACGATCTGGAGAACGCGATCGATCGCTACAAGTCGAAGGTGCTGGCCTGTCGCGACGTCGAGCAGTACAGCGGGTTTCTGACGGTGAAGCTGACCATCGAGCGCAATGGGTCGGTGCGTTCGACGTCGGTGCAGGCGCCGCCGGACAAGGCGCGCACGGCGGATTGCGTGAAGCACGCGCTGCACGGGCTGTCGTTTCCGCGGTTTCGCGGGACGTACATTCCGCAGATCGAGTGGACCTATCCGTTCTTGTTCGCCGAGCCGGCGCGCTGACCGAAGCGGCCGTCGAGCATCGTCGCCAGCCAGGTCGCCTCTTTTTCGTTGCGAAGATCGCCGGCGATGCGACGCATCTTCATCCCGGGCCAGACGGCGTACACCGTCCAATAGCGCCCGGCGCTGACGCCGCGGTAGCGCACCGTCGACGGGACGGAGACGAAGCCGGTGAGACCGAAGCGCGGCCAGCGACCGCTGCCGGGCCACGGAAGTGGGCCTTGGCGCAGCTCGATGCTGTCGGCGTCGATGATGAGGCACGAGCGATTACAGACTTTGGCGAGTACGAGATAGAAGGCGCCGAGCACCACGAGGGCCGTGACGGCGAGGAACAAGACCTTGACGACGGTCAGACCACCGTCTTCCGTCATCGACGTGTACCAGTACCACCACATGCTGCAGATCAGCGCCAGCCAGGCCGGGGCGAGGAGTTGCGCGGCGCGAATCCAACGCCACTCGATGCGCGTGACGCCGTCTTGGTCGTGGATGCGAAATCGCCGTGGCTGGTCCATGGCTCCCCTAGTTGTCGTCGAAGATGGCGATGCGCGTGGTGAGCAGGCGCTGCGAGAGGCGGGCGATCTCGGCTTCGACGTCGAAGGTGCGCCGGCTCGACGGCTCGACCTCGAGGTAGCTGCGGTAGAGCTCGATGGCGGAGAAGAGGTCGCCGTCGGCGACGTAGGCGCGCGCGAGGAAGATGAGCGTGAGCGGCTGGCCGTCGAGCTCGTAGCTGGCCTTGAAGTGCGCGATGGCGGTGGCGTAGTCGTGGACGGTGACGGCGCGGCGCGCGATGCGCAAGTGCTCGCCGGCGTCGGCGCAGTCGTCGTTGGCGTCCGCGTGCGCGGGCGGCGCGGCGAAGGCGATAAGGAGGAGCGCGAGCGCCGGTAGGAACGGCCGACGGTGCAACATGCCCTGATTCTAGCGCGTCGGGGCCGAACGTTCGAGATCGCGCACGCGGCGGCGCAGCTGGCCGAGCCGCAGCGCGGCGAACACGAGGCCGAGCGAGAGCAGGAGGATCAGGACCAGGCCCGAGGTGGCGAGCGCGGCGGTGAGCGTGCGCGAGTCGCGCGCGACGCGCAGCGGGCCGACGTGATCGTAGGGCGGGGCGGTATTGTCGATGGCGGCGGCGGCGACGACGACGCCGACGTCGGCGGCGGCCAGGCCGTGCACGGCGCCGGCGACGAGGCGCTTGACGTCGCCGTCGGTGAGCGCGAGCGCGTGCGCGGTCTTGAGCAGCACCGACGCGGTCGGGCGCGCGTGCGCGGAGTCGCCGACGAGCGGCTCTTCGGGCGGCAGCGCCAGGTGGACGCGCGCGGAGACGACGCCGGGGACCTCCTCGAGCGAGCGCTCGAGCTCGACGCCGAGGGCGGCGGCGTAGCGCGCGCGATCTTCGACCGGCGAGGGCAAGAGCGTGCCGCCGGCGAAGGTGTCGGAGAGGCCGCGCAGGGCGCGCCGCGGCAGATCGCGCGACTCGAGCAGCGAGAAGGCGCGGCCGGCTTCGGCGCGCGCGACGACGATCTTGTAGGCGTTGCTGTTGTTGTCTTCGGGGACTTTGTCGGCAGCGATTCCGGAGGATTCCAGGACGGAGGCGACCTCGTTGGCCTGGCGCTCGTCGAGGTCGTGCTCGAGGTCGACGCCGCAGCCGGCGAGGGACGCGGCGGCGAGCGCGGCGAGCGGCGCGACGAGAAACTGGCGCATTGTGATCGATTCTAATATCGGATTGAATGTGCGGCTGCGGGATTCGTCGCTTACATAAGGAGTTTGATATGCAGTGGATGCGATGGATGTTGATACCGGTTGTCGTCGTCGGCGTCGGCGGCGGGGTGGTGGCGCGCGCGGATTTCAAGAATCTGCAGGTGCTGCCGAAGACGATGAGCAAGGATGATTTGAAGGCCTATATGAAGGCGCAGTCGAAGGCGCTGGGCGTGGAGTGCGATTACTGCCACGACGTGCCGGATATGGCGTCGGATAAGAATGAGAAGAAGCTGGTGGCAAGGAAGATGATTCAGATGACGCAGGATATTAATGACAAGTGGTTGAAGGGGATGAAGGAGGCGGAGAAGAATCGGGTGGGGTGCGGGACTTGTCATCAGGGGCACGAGGTGCCGCCGAAGTGGGTGCCGACGGAGAAGAAGTAGCGTCGCCCGCTCGTTGTTGCTCCGTTCTGCTCCGCTCTGAATTCTGAAATCCGAAATCCGCAAAAAGTTAATGGGCGAGGGCTTTGGTAAAGCCTGGGGGCGTTTTTGTGGGTAACTCGACGGGAGTGCCGTGGGGTAAGTGAGGTGAGTTATCCACAAAAAGAGGCCGGAGGCCGTCCCCCAGGCTGTTTGGAATGAAGCGTGGGCGTGGAGATCTGGTGGGGGTCGTAGGTTGATCCTTGTATCTGCCGTCTTCGCCAGAATCAGGAC
>DASXOU010000046.1:0-5698 GCA_036494045.1 Polyangia bacterium
ACGTCACCGTGATCCCGGTCGAGCAGCTGTTCGCGCGCGCCGAGCAGGCGCGCATCGGCGGGCTCTTGGAGCAGGCAGAGTATTCGCTCGCCCGCCTGTGGCCGTCGCTGTTCGCCTACCAGATCATTCTGCAGGCGGAAGCGTCGGCGTCGTAGGCGCGGCCGGGAGCGCCGGCACGCGCGTCGCCGACTGCAGCGCCTGCGCGCGCACCAGCCGCGTCACGTCGCGCTCGATCGTGTGCACGCGCGACACCAGCCGGTACACCGAGAAGAGCAGCCCGCTGACGGCGAGGAAGGTGAGCGCGTTGAAGCCGCTCGAGACGCCGAGCCAGTGGGCGAAGCGATCGGTCACGTGCGGGATGAACACCACCACGCCGACGCCGCTGAAGATGAGGAACCACAGCACGAACTCGACGGTGAGCGCGCCGCCGCGACGATAACGCGCCACCACGCGCCGAATCGCGATGAGCGCGAACAAGACGGCGACGAGCTTGATGGCCATCAGTCCTCCATCAGGCGGTGCAGCACCAACCGGATGAGGATGTTGAACCCGTTGACGCCGCGCTGCCCCTTGGCCAGCGAGTAGTCGCTGTAGATGGCGCGGATCGGCACTTCCGAGTAACGCAGCCGGCAGCGACGAATCTCCTTGATGAACTCCGAGGAGACCTCCATGCGGTCCATGCGGATCTCGATCTTGTCGAGCGCCGCGCGCGAAAAGCCGCGCAGGCCGCTCTGCGAGTCGGTGGTCCACATGCCGAAGATGAAGAACGTGAAGACGTTGAGGCCCCAGTTGCCGACGACGCGATACCAGGGCATGCCCTTGGGATCGAGGAGCCGGCTGCCGATGACCGCGTCCGCCGCGCCGGCGACCAGTGGCGCGAGCACGTGCTCGATGTCTTCGGGGGCGTGCTGCCCGTCGGCGTCGTAGGTGATGACGAAGTCGGCGCCGTGCTGGCGCGCGAAGGCGAGGCCGGTGCCGAGCGCGCCGCCGAGCCCGCGGTTGATGCCGTGGCGCAGGAGCACGACGCGCGGGTCGCCGCTGGCGAGGACTTCGTCGGCGGTGGCGTCGCTCGAGCCGTCGTCGACGACGACGACGGTGACCGCGTCGACGCCGGCAAAACCAGGCGGCAGGGCGCGCAGCGTCTCGCGAATGACGCGCGCTTCGTTGAACGCCGGGATGACCAGAAACAGCGACGGCACGAGGCAATGTTAACCGAATGGCGTTCCAGCGCAACGACGTGTATATGAGCCGGATGCGCTGGCCGTCACTGTCGGTGATCACGCCGTCGTACAACCAGGCGGAGTACCTCCCCCGGACGATCGCGTCGGTGCTGTCGCAGGACTATCCCGACCTCGAGTATCTGGTGATGGACGGCGCGTCGACCGACGGCTCGGTGGCGATCCTCGAGCGATTCGCCGCCGCCGGCCAGCTGCGCTTCGTCTCGCAGAAGGACGGCGGCCAGTCGGCCGCGGTCAACGAGGGCTTTCGCCGCACCAGCGGCGAAATCATCGGCTGGGTCAACTCCGACGACTTGTACGCGCCCGGCGCGCTGCGCACCGTCGGCGCCTACTTCGCCGAGCATCCCGAGGTCGAGTGGCTCTTCGGGCGCTGCCCGATCGTCGACCGCGAGGATCGCCCGTTCAAGCCGCTGGTCACGCGCTACAAGGAATTCTGGCTGCGGCGCTACAGCTATGGCTGGCTGCTGGTCGAGAACTTCATCAGCCAGCCGGCCGTCTTCTTTCGCCGGCGCCTCCTCGAGCGGGTCGGCGCGCTCGATCCCGCGCTGCACCTGGCGATGGACTATCACCTGTGGCTGCGCATGGCGCAGGTGGCGGCGCCGGCGTTCCTCGATCGCGAGCTCGCCTACTTCCGCAGCTCGGGCGACAACAAGATGTCGCTGCAGTGGCGCAAGAGCTTCCAGGAGGATCTCGACGCCGCGGCGCGCGTGGCCCGCGACGGCGAGCGCGCCTGGATCGCGCTTCACCGCGTCAACGGCTGGAAGAACTCGGCCGTCTACTGGCTCCTCGATCGCCTGCGCTAGCTGGCCTTCGTGGTGTTCTGGAAGTCGATGCCGAGCTTGGAGACCGTGGCCAGGCGCTTGCCCGTGCGCACCATGTCGACGTTCTCCACGAAGTCGACGGCGATCTTCATGTCCTCGCCGAGGAACTGGTGCAACACGCGCAGCACCTCGGTCAGCGTATCGTCGCTGTAGCGCTTGCCCTTGACCACCTTGAACGTGATCGCCCCGCGATCGGTCTGCACGATCTGAAACTGCCGGATCGCGTGATCGTAATCCTTCAGTAGATGCGCGAAGAACGTCCCCGGCACGTACTGCCCGCGCGACCCGATGATGATCGACTGCACGCGCCCCTCGATCTTGCCGATCCGCGGCAGCCCGCGCCCACACGCGCACGTCTCGTTCGGATCGAGCGCCTCCGCCAAATCCCCGATTCGATATCGAATGAACGGCAAACAATAGTTATTCAAATCGGTAATCACGACCTCGCCGATTTCCCCCGGCGCCGCCGGCTTGCCGTCCTTGAGCACCTCGACGATATAGCCCTCGCCGACGACGTGATGCCCGATGTGGGCCTCGCATTCGTAGGCGATCCCGGAGAATTCACGCGACCCATATTTGTCGAACACCTTGCAGCCGAATGATTCCTCGATGAGCTTGCGCGATCCTTCCGGCAGCGTCTGCGCCGACGAGATGATCCCCTTGGGCCGGATCTTCATCGCGCCGTGCTCTTGCAAATACTTGGCGAGGAAGTTGAACGATTCGGCATATCCGTCGAGCAGCACCGGCTCGAACTCCTCGATCGCGCCGATGAACTTTCGCAGCGTCTCGTCGGACATCTCATACGCCGGGATGAACTTGCGCCGCGACAACAGCGCGTCGGCAAATTCGCGCGCCACCTGCGTCTTCGACATCCCGATCGTCTGATGCCACAGCCGCAACTGCCGGTCGCCGAAGCGCCAGCCGGTCCACTCCATCGAGCGCACCGTCGCCGCCCAGCGGAACTCGAGCTGCGCGCGGTCGACGAAGCAGACGAACGGCTCGCCCGTCGAGCCCGAGGTCGTGACCTTGAGGACCTCCGCCTTGTCGTGGTTGTCGCTCATGATCGAGAAGTAGAGGTGCTTACGTACGTCGTCCTTCGTGAGAAACGGCAGCTTTTGCAGATCGTCGAGCGAGCGGATGTCGTCGGGCACGATGCCGAGCTCGCGCATGCGATCGCGATAGAACGGCACGTGCTTGTAGGCGTGCAGCACCATCTTGCGGAGCTTCCCGAGCTGGAGCTCGCGCATCTTCTCCGTCGACAGCCACTGCGACTCGCGCAGATCGGTGAGCTGCCGCCCCGCCTCCTTGGTCATCATCCAATGGGTGGCGCCGAAGAGCGCGAGATAGCCGTTCCAATAGAGCCGCCGCCACGCCGGCTCCGGCGCGTCACGCACCAGGGGCCGCTCGCGATCGAGGAACGTGCGCAGCGTCGACGGCGTTTGCGGGCGAAAGCGATATTCGAAGAGCGCGCGCCCGATATCGACGAAGCTCTTGGCCACGGCCTTCATCTGCGCGTTGTCGAGGAACGACTTTCCGGCGCGGCGATTCTCGAAGAGCGTCTCGATCTGCTTGTACGTGTAGCCCTTGGCGTGCGCCGCCACCATGATGAACGACTGCCAGTAATGATAGGTGCCGCGATACGAGAGCAGATCTTCGAGCACCTCGCGCGCGCACAAGATGAATCCGGACTTGTTGTCCTTCAGATCCATCCCGAACGCCGCGTTGAGCATTCGATTGAGGCCGCGCGAATAATAATAACGCGGCCCTTTGTCGCGCCCGACCGGCGAGCGCCAGCCCTGCACGATGTCGACGTTCGACACCTCGAGCTCGCGCCGCAGGCGCAGGATATCCTCGGGCTGATATTGCAGGTCGGCGTCGAGGATGCAGACGAGCCGCCCGCGCGCCGCGGCCACGCCGGTCTTCCAGCCGGCGGCGATGCCGCGGTTCTGTGCGTGGCGCCGCCCGACGACGAACGGGCTCTCGCGCCCGGCGGCCTCGATGGCGGCCCAGGTGCCGTCGCTCGAGCCGTCGTCGACGAGGATGAGCTCACCGTCGATGCCGCCGATGTTCAGGACGTCGGCGACGCGCGAAACCAGCTCGGGGACGTTCGCCTCTTCGTTCAGGCACGGGACGATGACCGACAACTCCATGGCGGCCGTAGGCTACCACTACAGCTTGTGCAGGTCGATCACCAGCGTCGGCCCGATGCGCGAGACCACCGCCGCCGGCGGCGGATGCGCGAAGTAGAGCTGGTCGATCGGCGCGGCGAGGATGAGCTGGCGCGCGAACGGCGACCACATCGAATATTCGGCGCGCTTGACCGCGTCGGACCCGAAGTCGCGTGTATCGATGACCAGGTAATCGACGTGGTCGGTGTCCATCATCGCGCGCACCGGCGACAGATCGCGCGCGTAATAAGCGCGATAGAACTCCTCGATCCGCCGCTCGAGCTCGAGCCCCATCGGATAATGGATCGGCGTATTGAGGAGCGAGCTGAACAACACCTTGCGCCGCGCGAACGCCTCGATCGAGGAGGCGCGATCGAACGGCGCCGCCAGAAGCACGTCCTTGGGCAAGGTGGCGACGAAGCGCGTGGTCGCGTCGTCGCGGCTGGTCCAGTTGTGCACGTTGATGTCGCGCGAAAATCCGTCGCCGTAAAAGCCGAGCTCAAGCGCGCACACGACCACCGCCGCCAGCACCCCGGCCCAGCGCACCGACGTCACCGTCGAGAACGCCAGGTACGCGAGAAAGAGCAGCCCGAAGAGGAGCAGCGGCGGCCAGGCGTAGAGCAGCAGCCGATCGGGAATGTAGAGCCGATACGGCACCGCTTGCGCCACGGCGAACGCCGCCATCGATCCGACGAACATTGCCGGAAAGATGATCGGCACCTTCGCCAGCGTCTCACGCCAGCGCCGCGTCATGACGAGGCGCACGGCCAAGAGCAGCGCCAGCGCGCCCGCGACCAGCGAGACGTAGAGCCCTTCGAGCCGCGCCGGCGACTTCTCGAGCCAGCGGATGATGCCGTAGTCGTCGTAGAGCGCGGTGTGCGCCGTCGACAACATGACCTCGCTCGTCGACGGCAGCGGCCAGGTTCCCACGATCGCCCGCTGCCGCAGCGTCATCAGCTCCGACATGCGAATCGGATGGCCGATGCGCGGATCGGCGTGCAGCACCGTCACCGCCGCGATCCCGAGCCCCGCGCCGACGACGACGAAGTAGCGCAGCCAACGCCGATCGAGCTTCCACGGCCACAAGAGCGACGCGCCAAACGCCGGCGCGCAGATGAGAAACGTCGACGGATAGAACAGCGTCTCCGCCAGCAACACCGCTAGTGCCGGCCGCTCGCGCCGCTCGATCGTGTAGCGCATGAACGACACCATCAGCGGAAAGCCGAACGCGCGCGCGTTGAGCCCGACGATGCGCCCCCACACGAAGTGGCAATGCAGGATGAGCACCACCGCCGCCGCGCCGACGAGGCGCCCGCCGAGCGTGCGCCCGAGCGCGAAGCTCTGCCAAACCAAGACGGCGCCGAGCAGGAACGGAACGATTTTCGAGATCCAAAAGGGATTGGCGAAGAGGGTGCCGATCCAATAGACCGCTTTGACGCCGGGCGGATAATAGACGTCGGCGAAATCGATC
>DASXOU010000047.1:0-2239 GCA_036494045.1 Polyangia bacterium
GCTGGTGATCGCCACCGTCGCCGCCGACGGCTCGGTGCGCTTCGAGAGCGTACCGTCGTTCGCCTACGCGCTCGATCGCGTCGCGCCGACGCCGACCTGGGGGCCGGTGACGGTCGACATCGCCTATGGCGGCGCGTTCTATGCGTTTCTCTCGGCCGATTCGATCGGCCTCGACCTGCGGCGCTCGCCAATGCGCCAGATCGTCGATGCCGGCGAGGAGATCGCGCGGGCGGTCGCCAAGGCCGTGCCACTCTCGCATCCGGACGAGCCCGATCTTGCGTTCCTCTACGGCACCATCCTGACCGACGGCGGCGACGGCGCGAGCGCGCCCAGCCGCAACGTCTGCATCTTCGCGGGGCGCCAGGTCGACCGCAGCCCGACCGGCAGCGGCGTGTCGGCGCGCATGGCGCTGCAGGTCGCGCGGCGACAGGCCCGGCTCGGCGAGCCACGCTCGTTCGAGAGCTGCACCGGCGCGATCTTCACCGGCACGGCGTTGCGCGACGCCGCACCGGTCGGTCCGCGCAAATCGGTGATCGTCGAGGTCGGCGGCATCGCCTTTATCACCGGCGAGAATCGTTTTCGCTTCGACGCGGACGACCCTCTGCGTGACGGCTTTTCCCTGGGCTAAGCGTTATGGGCGCGTCGCAGAGCCTGGTCGAGATCGGCGTAGAGGTCGTTCGCGTCTTCCACGCCGACCGAGAGCCGCAGCAGGTCCGGCGGGCAGGGCGTGCCCGGGCCCTCGATGCTGGCGCGATGTTCGATCAGGCTTTCGACGCCGCCCAGCGACGTCGCGCGCTTCCACAGCTCGACGCGCGCCGCCGTGGCGATGGCGAGCCGCTCGCCGCCCTTGACGCGCACGGAGAGCATGCCGCTGAAGCCGCCGCTCATCTGCTTCTTGGCGACGGCGTGGCCGGCGAACGACGGCAGGCCGGGATAGAGAACCTGCTCGACCATCGGATGCTCGGCGAACTTCTGCGCCAGCATCTCGGCCGAGCGGCAGGCCCATTGCACGCGTGGGAACAACGTGCGCATGCCGCGCATCAGCAGCCAGGCCTCGGTCTGGCCGAGGATGGTGCCGAGCTGGGCGCGGATCATGCGCAGCTTCGCCCAGTGCTCGTCGTCGCGCGCACCCACGAGCGCGCCGGCGATGATGTCGGAATGGCCGTTGAGGTACTTGGTGGCCGAATGCATCACGATGTCGGCGCCACGCTCGATCGGCCGGGTCAACACCGGCGTCGCCACCGTCGAGTCGACGGCGAGCAGCGCGCCCGCCTTGTGGGCGATCTCCGCGGCGGCGGCGATGTCGGTCACGGACCAGGTCGGATTGGCCGGCGTCTCGAGCCATACCAGCTTGGTGTTGGGCTTCACGGCGGCGGCGATCGCGTCGGTCCGGTCGGCGTCGACGAACTCGATCTTGAGGCCCCAGTTCGTGGCGAATGTGCCGAGCCAGTTGCGCAGCGACCAGTACATCACCTTGGGCGCCACGACGTGATCGCCCGGCGCCAGCGCCAGGAAGCACGCGGTCGCGGCGCTCATGCCCGAGGAGAAGATCAGTGCCTTGGCGCCGCCTTCGAGCGCGGCCAGCGTCGTTTCGGCCTGGTCGAAGGTCGGGTTGTCGGCGCGCGCATAGATTCTACCGGATCGGTAGGCGTTGTCCTCGTCGCGAAGATAGGTGCTCGCCATATGGATCGGCGGCACGACTGCCTTCGTCACCGGATCGATCCAACCCATGGCCTGAGCGGCGAGCGAGGCAGGGGTGACGGACTTCTGTATCGTCATTGTCTTATGAACCTTACGACAGCCTTACGTGAGATGCTTATATCGCATCGCTGTATATGCGTCGCAGGGCATCCTTTGGGCTTTTTTTCGGGGGACGTACGCGCCACAATCTGCGTACTGATTTGCGCTAGCTCTGACGAGGATCCGCCGCATGGACGTCGAAATGTCGACTACGCAGCCGCAAGTGCAACAGGCAGGCCGCGGTGATCGTGTCGCGCGCACGCGTGAAGCGATCGTTTCTTCAACCCTCACACTCGCGATGGAAGGCGAGGTGGCGCCGATCGTGCGCGACATCGCCAAGCTTGCCGGCGTGTCGGCCCGCACGGTGTTCCAGCACTTTGCCGACACCGCGGAGCTCTACGTTGCCGTGCTCGGCCGCGTGCTCACGGGTCTGCGCGGCGAGGCGCAACCCGCGCCGGGTGGCGCGCTCGACGAGCGCATCATGGCGGTGATCGGCCAG
>DASXOU010000048.1:0-3257 GCA_036494045.1 Polyangia bacterium
TGGTCCGCGCCGACGCCGGCGCGCCGCTCACCGACTCGACGGCGATCCTGCAGTGGGCCGATGCGCAGGCGCCGGCCGAGCGGCGACTCTATCCTGCCGACGCGGCCGCGCGCGCCGAGACCGACGCGGTCGAGGAAGAGCTCGACGAGACGCTGGGCCCGGCGACGCGCCCGTCGGCCTACGCGCACGGGCTCGCCGATCGGCCGATGCTGCGCGCGCTGGTGGCGCCCGCGTTCCCGCGCTGGCGCGATCGCGCGCTCCTGGCGCTGATCCTGCCGGCCGTGGGCCCGCTCATCGGGCGCTACTACGGCGCCAGGCTTGACGCGGTGGCCGGCGCCGAAGCCGTGGTCACGGAAGGCTTCGCGCGCGCCTCGGCGCGGCTGGCCAAGACGCACTATCTCGCCGGCGCGCGCTTCGGCGCCGCGGATCTCACGTTCGCCACGCTCGGAGGCGCGATCCTCATGCTCCCCGAGAACCGCTACATGCGCCACGATCTGCCGTTTCCGCCGCACATGCGCGCGTTCATCGATCGCATGCGCGCCACCCGCGCCGGCGCCCACGCCGCCCGCTGTTATCGCGAGCATCGCCGCTAGCCCGTTGTCGGTTCGACCAATTTCGGGCCACGTGCGCGTGAATATTTGGCGGGGCCATGCGTCTCTGGGAGCGTGGCGAACCCTCACGTCCACAGCTACCGCGACCTCGCCGACGAGCTCCTCGCCACCGGCATCGTGTCCGACCCGTGGCTCGAAGGCCGCCCGCGCTTCTCGCTCGATCCGCTCGTCTTCCGCGCCGATGAAGCCGCACGTTACGCCCGCGCCGCCGAAGCGCTCGCCGCCGCCTATGACGAAGCGGCGCGCCTGTGCGCGGCCGATCCCTGGCTCGTGGAGGAATTCTTCCCGGCGCTGACGCCGTTCCAGCACCTCATGTGGAGCGCGTCGGGCGGCGCCTGGCACGGCATCGCGCGCGCCGACGTCTTCGCGGTCGACGGCGGCTTGCAGATCTGCGAGCTCAACTGCGACACGCCGTCGGGCGAAGCAGAGGCGGCGCTGCTCAACGCCGCCGTCGCGCCGCATCATCTGGCGCGCGCCTACGATCCGAACGTCGCCCTCGAGCGCGCCTTCGTCAACGCCGTCGGCGCCTTCGCCGCCCGCGTCCGCGGCGACGACGCCGACGCGTCGCCCACCGTCGGCATCCTCTATCCGACCGAGCTCGTCGAGGATCTGTCGATGATCCTGCTCTATCGCCGCTGGCTCGAAGCGCGCGGCTGCAGGGTCGTCACCGGCTCGCCGTTCAACCTCGCGCGCGCCGCCGACGGCCGCGTCGCGCTCTTCGGTGCGCCGTGCGACGTGATCGTGCGCCACTACAAGACCGACTGGTGGTCCGAGCGCGAGCCGGCGCGCGACGACGACGATCCCTTCGACGACGCCGAGCCGCTCGCCGCCGAGCTCGGCCTGCTCGTCGAAGCCGAGCTCGCCGGCAAGGTCGCCGTCATGAACCCGTGGGGCGCGGTGCTCTTGCAGAACAAGCGCACCATGGCGCTCTTATGGGAAGCGATCGATCGCTTCTCGCCCGCCGCGCAGACGGCGATCCGCGCGCACCTGCCGTACACCGCGCGCCTCGAGTCGCTGGCGCCGTCGCTCCTCGGCGCGCGCGCCGATTGGGTGCTCAAGAGCGACTACGGCTGCGAAGGCGCCGAGGTGATCATCGGCGCCGACGTCGACGACGCCGCCTGGGCCGACGCGCTCCGCCACGCGCGCCCCGGCCGCTGGATCGCGCAGCGATTCTTCCGCGCTCGCCGCGACGGCGACGGGCGCTGCGTCAACGTCGGCGTCTACGTCGTCGGCGGCGAGGCCGCGGGCTTCTTCAGCCGCGTGCACCGTGGCGCCACCGATTATCACGCCACGACGGTGGCGACGCTCGTCGAACGTGAGGTGTCTCGTGGGTGAACGAAGCTTCGGAGCGCGCTGGTGGCGCGAATCGCTCGGCATCGCGCGCTGGGCGACCAAGCCGGCGATGGGGACGATGGGCCTCCTCGGCGCCTTGTCGCTGCCGGCGTGCGCGACCACGTGGGCGGGGCAGACCGGCCCGAGCGGCTACAGCGACGCGCGCGACGCGGTCGACGTCAACGTCGACTCGCTGGCGCTGCAGCGTAACGAAGGTTGGGACGTGGGGCAGTGGGGCGCGCCGCTCTCGTTCGTCGGCTCGACCGACGTCGACGCCGTCGGCACGCAGAGCTGGCGCGAAGCGATGGTGGGCCTGGCCGGCGCGCTGGCGCCGTCGTCGCCGTGGCTGCAGCCGTACTACGTGCCGACCTTGTTCCAGTCGCTCATCGGCGCCGACGGTCAGCGGCTGCGCGCGGTGATGCGGCCGATGCACACGCCCGAGATGGACGAGGATCTCGCGCGCGGCATCGCGCTGCGCATGCAGTTCGGCTCGGTCGGCTGGCCCAAGGACACTGCGCTCGTCATCGACGCCGCCGGGCCGCGCGCCGTCGCTGTCGCGGCCGCGCTCGCCGATCGCTTCGCGCCGGTGTTCACGTTCGGCAATTGGCCGCATCCGCTCGGCGTGGTGCCGGCGCAGCAGACGATCGCCGCGTCGCTCTATTACCTGCCGATGTTCGCCGCGGCCGCCGCGGTGCGCGCGCCCGACGCGCCGCCGATGTTCGTGCTCGACGCCAATCGGCTGGCGCCCTATACCGACGCGTCGAAGCAGTTCGACAACCGCTACTTCGTGCGGCTGCCCTCGGCGGGCGAGCTGGCGGCGCTCGGCGTGCGTCACGTCCTTTACGTCGGCGCCGACGGCGTCGGCGAGCTCGACGATCTCAACGCCACGTTCGTCGCCCTCTGCCAAAGCGGCGTCGACGTGAAGATGCTCGCGCTCTCCGACTTCGTGCGCGCCGGCGACGAGCCGCAGATGGCGGTCAACGACGACGACGACGACGGCGACGACAGCGCCGATGATCAAGACGACGATGCCGACGCCGACGTCGAGCCCGCGTGGCAGTGGATGTTCGCGTGGTGGCGTCCGGCGTGGCGCTGGCCGCATCTTTGGTATCGCGGCTGCTGGTGGGGCGCGCCGTTCTGGGGCGACTACGGCTGGTATCCGGCGCCGCACGGCACTGGCCACATCATTCCGCGCGGGCGCGGCCCGATCGTCGTCGGCCCACCGCACGGCACGCGCATGCCGCCCTTCGGCACCCACGCCGCCTGGCGGCCGGCCGCGCGCAGCACCATGTTCGCGGCGGCGACGGCGGCGCG
>DASXOU010000049.1:0-4674 GCA_036494045.1 Polyangia bacterium
TCCCCCGTTGCTCGACGACGGCCGGCGGCTCGGCTTTCTTGTGCGTGCGCGCCTTCCACTCGCTGTAGTTGCCGACGTGCTCCTCGGCGCGCCCGTCGTGGATGTGGATGATCTTGGTGACGACGCGATCGAGGAAGTAGCGATCGTGCGACACGACCACGACGGTCCCCTCGTAGGCGTCGAGCGCCTCCTCGAGCACCTCCTCGGCGGGAATGTCGAGGTGGTTGGTCGGCTCGTCGAGCGCGAGCAGGTTGCGCGGGCGCAGCATCATCTTGGCCAGCGTCAGCCTATTGCGCTCGCCACCCGACAGCCCCTTGACCTTCTTGAAGCCGTCGTCGCCGGTGAAGCGGAACCGGCCGAGAAAATTGCGCGCGACGTCCTCGTTGAAGTCGCCGCGCACGCTGCGAATCTCTTCGATGAGCGAGCGCTCCTCGTCGAGATCCGAGAGCTTCTGATCGAAGTAGCCGATGCGCACCTCGTGCCCGCGCATGGCCACGCCGGCCACGGGATCGAGCTTGCCGAGCAGCGTCTTCAAGAGCGTCGACTTGCCGCAGCCGTTCGGCCCCACGAGCCCGATGCGATCGCCGCGATACACGATCAAGTTGACGTCGCGGATGAGCGGCGGCGCGCCCGGATAGCCGACGTCGAGATGCTCGGCCTTGAGCGCCTCCTTGCCGCCCGCGTGATCGCCGACGGAGAAGTTGAGCCCGATGTTCCCGGCGACGGCGAACTCGTCTTGATGGCGCGACAGCCGCTCGACCTTGTCGAGCATCTTGCGCCGCGACTTGGCCTGCTTGGTCTTCTGCCCGGCGATGTTGCGCCGGATGAAATCTTCGGTGCGCGCGATCTCCGCCGCCTGCCGCTCGTAGGCCGCGTTGAGCCGCTCGTGCCGCTCCTCGCGCTCGACGACGTAGCGATCGTAGCCGCCCGGATAGACGATCGCCTTGCCCGCTTCGAGCTCGACGATGTCGCGGCACACCGCGCGCAGAAAGTATCGATCGTGCGAGACCAGCACGAACGCCTTGGGCCATTCGCGCAGCCGCTCCTCGAGGTGCTCGGTGGCGTCGACGTCGAGGTGGTTGGTCGGCTCGTCGAGGAGCAACAGATCCGGCTCTTCGAGCAGCACCTTGGCGAGCTCGAGCCGGCCGCGCTCGCCGCCCGAGAGCGTCTCGACCGAGCGATCGAGATCCGCCTGCGTGAAGCCGAGATCCTGCGCCAACGCCTTGACGCGCGACTCGAGCGAATAGCCGCCTTCGCGCGTGTAGCGCTCCTGCAGCTCGCCGTAGCGCTCGAGCGATTTTTCGTCGCCGAGGTTCTTCTCGAGCGCGAGCAGCTCGTCGTGGATGGCGAGCAGCTTCTCGAAGGGCTTGAGGAGCGCGTCGAAGATCTTGCCGCTGCCGACGAACTCCTGCGACTGCTTGAGATACGACATCGTCAGGCCGCGCGCGCGCGCCACCGTGCCGGCGTCGGGCACAAGCCGCCCGTCGAGCAGGCGCAACAGCGTCGACTTGCCGCAGCCGTTCGGTCCGACGAGGCCGATGCGATCGCCGGCGTTGACCTGCCAGGTCAGCCCGCTGAAGAGATCGGTGCCCGGATAGCCGAAGTGCGCGTCTGCCAGCTGAACCAACACGCGCGCGTTTCTAGCATACTCACGGACGCGCGACGAACACGCCGGCCGACGCGGTTCCGACCCACAGCGTGTTGCTGTCGTTGGCGTCGATGGTGATGACTTCGCAGTCGACGTCGCCGAGGCCGGCGTTGAGCGGGCTCCAGGTCGCGCCGCCGTCGATCGACTGCAAGACGCCGCTCGACGAGCTGGCGAAGGCGACGTTGGCTTTGGTCGGATGGAGCGCGAACGAGAGCACCGAGACGCCGGCGGTGCCGCCGGCCAGCGTCCAGCTCGATCCGCCGTCCGTGGAGCGGAAGATGCCGCCATCGGTGCCGGCGAAGACGGTGGTGGCGCTCGTCGGCGCCACGGCGACGGCTCGCACCGTCAGGTTCGTGAGCCCGGCGTTGGTCGCGCCCCAGTTGCCGCCGCCGTTGGCGCTGCGATAGATGCCGGTGCCGAGCGTGGCGACGTAGACGATCATCGGGTTCGTCGGATCGACCGCGATCGCCGACGGGATCATGGCGCCGGCGAGCGCGCCGGTGGCGCCGAAGGTCATGCCGCCGTCGCTGGAGACGCTGACGGTGGTGCCGGCCGCCGCGTACATGGTCATCGGGCTCGACGGCGCCGCGGCGAGCGCGTTGGTCGTGCCGCTGCCGGCGACGGTGGTCCAGGTGGCGCCGTCGGGCGAAGTGGCCAATTGGCTGCCGGTGCCGGCGTAGAGCTTGCCGTTGGCCGACAGGAGCGCGCGCACCGAGCTGTCGCCGATGGTCTGCTGCGTCCAGGTGACGCCGCCGTCGGTGGAGGAGAAGATGCCGCCGCCGTCGCTGCCGGCGACGACGAGGTTGGCCGTGCCCGCCAGCGTCGTCAGGCCGCCGACCGGCCAGCCGGTGAGCCCGTTGACGCTCGCCGCCCAGCTCGCGCCGCCGTCGGTGGTGCGAAACAGGCCGTTGGGCGACGGGAAGAGCACGTGATTGGGATCGGTGGGATCGACCGCCATCGTGCTCTGGTGCGGCCGCACGTCGGTGGTCGTGGGCAGGCCCGTCGCCGCGACCGCCCACGCGGCGCCGCCGTTGGTCGACTTGTAGACGAACGGATCGCTGGCGTCGAAGCCGCTGACGTACACGACCTGCGGATTGGACTTGGCGACGCCGATGCCCTCGACGAAGGTGAGCGGCAGCCCCGTCGACGACGCGGCGAAGGTGGTGCCGTTGCCCTTCAGAAGGCCGGCCGGGCCGGTAGCGTCGTCGCCGACGTAGATGACGTTGGGCGAGCTCGCGCGATCGACGAGCATCGAGTCGATGTAGTTGGTCGGGACGGGCGAGCCGACCTGCGTCCACATCGTGCCGCCGGCGGCGAGCTTCCACATGCCGCCGATGTTGTCGAAGGTGGTCACGTAGACGACGCCCGCCGAGTCGACGCCGAGGCCGGTGATGCGCGCGCCGGCGGGCAGGCCGGGCGTGGCCGCGTCGCTGCGCGTGTCCCAGAAGACCGATGTGCTCGACGAGAGGTAGACGTTGGGATGCGTGGTCCCGAGCCACACGCTGTTGGTCGCGACCGGGTCGAAGAAGATGCGGGTCGGCTGCTCGGTGGTCGGATCGAAGCCCATCGACGCCGAAGCCCAGCTGTTGCCGCCGTCGGTGCTGTTGAAGACGCCGGCGGTGGTGCCGGCCATGAGGTGCATCGTGTTGAACGGATCGACGGCGATGACGTTGACGTTGCGCCCGACCAGGCCACTGTTGATCGACGCCCACGAGGCGCCGCCGTCGCTCGACTTGAAGACGCCCGACGTCGTCGCCGCGTAGGCGGTGGTGCCGCTCGCCGTGTCGAACGCGGCCCAGTTGATCGATCCGCCGAAGAGCCCGGTGGTCGCCGGCGTCCAGACCGCGGCCGTGATGTCGAACGCCGCCGAGGTCGCCGAGGTCAGGCCCGTCGTCGTGGCCACGAGCGTGTAGCCGCTGCCGAGCGTATCGACGGTGAGATCGGCGAAGGTGGCGACGCCGGCGACCGTCGGCTGCGTGAGCGTGCCGCCGAGCGTGGCGTTCGAAGGATTGGCGCCGAGCGCGATGGTGACGTCGACGCTGCCGGCGACGACGGTGTTGCCGTCGGCGTCCTGCACGGTGACCTGCACCGGCGGCTTGATGCTGCTGGCGACGGCGGCGTTCGCTGGCTGCGTGGTGAACGCCAGCGCCGTGCCGGCGGGCGGCGCCAGCGTGAGCGCGAGCGTCGCCGTCTTGGACGGCTTTACCGCGACGCTGCCTTCGGCGCTGCCGATGATGAGGTTATTGCCGTCGAGCGCGGCGACCTTGACGTCGATCGATCGGTCGACGCTCTTGTCGAAGCGCAGCGAGAAGCGGTAGTCGGGCGGAACGGTCGCGCCGTTCATCGCGATGGTGACGACGTCGCTGCGCGTGCCGTCCGACGGCGTCACCGACAAGTTGGCGATGGGCCCGATCGGATTGGCGGTGTCGCCGCCGAGCGTGACGGTGACGATGCTCGAGCCCGGCGCGCAGCCGACGACCAGCGCGGCCAGGACCAGCGCGGCGGCGCGCATCAGTGCAGGCTCACGCCGAACGTGTTCGGCGGCGACGCGGCGTTCTTCGGCGTCGTCTCGGCGACCGCGATCGCGATGGCGCCACCGACGACGAGCGCGCCGCCGACCGCCGTCCACAGCCACCACTTCTCGTAGAGCGGCCTGTGCTCCGCGGGCGGCGGCGGCGTCACGACGAGCTGCGGCTGCGCGATCGCTTGCTGCTGCTGCTGCTGCTGTCGCTGCCGCAGTTCCTCGGCCGCGCGCGCGCGCCGCTCGTCGTCGAGCGTCTGCTGCAGCCTGCCGATGTGCCCTTCGACCTCCGCGCGATTGGGCGCCTCCGGCACCTTGCGCAGATACGACTTGTACGCCGTCAGCGCCTCGCTCGTGTTGCCCGCGCCGCGGTATGCCTGCCCGATGTTGAACAGGAGCGCCGGATCCGGCTTGTACTTGTAGGCCTCTTCGTACTCGCGCGCCGCCTCGCGGAACTTTCCGAGATCGTAGAGCCGCGAGCCGTCTTCGAAGTGTTGCCGCGCCA
>DASXOU010000050.1:0-3548 GCA_036494045.1 Polyangia bacterium
ATCGACTTCGAATTGACGCCGCAGCAGTCCCAGGTGAGGGACATGATTCACCAGTTCGCCAAGCACGTGGTCCGCCCGATCTCGCTGCAGGCCGACCAGGACCACCGCATCCCCGACGAGTTCATGATGCGCCTGTCGAACATGCGCGCGATGATGTCGGGCGGCGAAGTGCCCGAAGAGTACGGCGGTGAAGGCGGCGGCGTCGGCGAGACCAAGGACAAGCGCGGCAAGTCGCAGAAGAACCGCTTCGGCCTCATCGGCGGCGAGGAGATGGCGTGGGGCGACATCAGCGTGCTCATGTCGCTGCCCGGCCCGGGCCTCGGCGGTCCGCCGGTGCAGTTCACCGGCACGCCCGAGCAGAAGGAGCGCTTCTTCGGCGTCTTCAAGCAGCCGGGCCTGCATTGGGGCGCGTACGGGCTGACCGAGCCGGGCGCCGGCAGCGATGTCGCCGGCATCCGCACGACCTGTCGCAAGGACGGCAAGCATTGGGTCATCAACGGCCGTAAGTGCTTCATCACCAACGGCGGGCGCGCCGATTGGGTCGTCATCTTCGCCACCGTCAATCCGACGCAGGGGCGCGCCGGCCATCGCGCGTTCGTCGTCGAGCGCGGCACGCCCGGCTTTTCGTGCGGCAAGATCGAGGACAAGATGGGCATCCGCGCCTCGGAGACCGCCGAGCTGGTGCTCGAGGAGTGTCGCGTGCCCGAGGAGAACCTCCTCGGCGGCGCGGCGCACTACGAGCGCGGCAAGGAAGGCTTCATGGCGGCGATGAAGACGTTCGATTCATCGCGGCCGATGGTCGGCGTGCTCGGCATCGGCATCGCGCGCGCAGCCTGGGAGTACGCGCGCGACTTCGTGAAGGAGAATTACGTGCTGGCGCGGCCGATCCCGCGCTACGTGCAGCTCGCCGACACGCTCGCCAAGGGCAAGCGCCTGCTCGATGCGGCGCGCCTCATGTGCTGGCGCGCGGCGTGGATGGCGGACGAAGGCGTGCCGAACGCGAAGGAAGCGTCGATGGCCAAGGCCTACGCGGCCAAGGCGGCAATGCAGGTATGCCGCGACGCCGTCCAGATCATGGGCGCGCACGGGCTCGAGCAGCAGCAGTTCGTGGAGAAGTGGTATCGCGACATCAAGGTCTTCGATATTTTCGAAGGCACCGGCCAGATTCAGCGCATCGTGATCTCGAAACGAATCCTCCGCGAGCCGCCGAATTTTTAGCGAGATTTCACTTTTGCAGCGCGCTGTCGGTTGTCACGCGTTCAGGCTTGACGCGGGTTTAGGCCGACACTAGACTACCCGCGAGTATAGGGACTTGCGTTGGATCGCAGATTTCCAGATCTGGAAGCTCTCGTCGAATCACTCGACTGCCGCTTCGTTAGAAGGTCCTCTAACCCTCCAACAGTTTGAAAGCACCGCGGGGACGTGGCCCTATCCATGTCCCCTGGAACAAAGGGAATCGCAATGGAAAAGGGTACTGTGAAGTGGTTCAACGACGCGAAGGGTTTTGGCTTCATCACCCGTGAGGGGGCGCCGGACGTGTTCGTCCACCACACCGCCATCATGATGGATGGCTTCCGTAGCCTCGCCGAGGGCGAGGCCGTGGAGTTCGAGGTCGTGCAGGGCCCCAAGGGTCTGCAGGCCGCGAACGTCCGCAAGGCCGGCTGAGTCGTAGAGACGCTTCACTTAAAAGGGCCCGGGACATCCCGGGCCCTTTTACTTTCCGGAGGGTTCCTTGGCGGGGGGCGCGGGCGCGAAGCGCGTGAAGGTGGCGCCGAGCAGCATGGCCAGGGCGGCGAAGAGCGCGATCGACCGCAGGGCGGCGGCGGCGCGGACGTAGGGGCGCACCGCGGCGGTGGCGACGGCCGGCGGGGCGCCTTCGGACAGGCGCATGCCGACGACCCATTCTTCCCACAGGCCGAGCAGCGCCACGGCGACGACCGCGCCGACGGCGAGGACGAGCGCCGCCATCATCAGGCGCGGCGACGGCACTGGGCGATCGCCGCGGACGGCGAGCAGCACGCCGGCGAGGCCGAGGCCGACGCCGGTCACGAGCGCGAGCGGGGCGCGCAGCCCGAGCAGCGCGACGGCGGCGCCGAGGGCGATGGTGGCGAGCGCGAGGCGATCGTCGCGCCTGGTCGCGGCCGGCCGCGGGTCGGCGCCGCTCACCGCGCTCGCGCCTGGAGGCGCGCGTCGAGCTCGCGGATTCGCGCGACGGCGCTGGCGAGCTCGGCCTCGAGCTCGGTGATGCGCGCGTGCAGCGCCTCGACCTGGCCCTCGAGCCGGCTTCTTGTCGCGACGTGAGCGACGCGCTCTTCGTCGAGCGCGCCGTGCAGCGCGGTCAGCGCCGACTCCTCGGCCGCGCTCACCGCCGGCGCCGGCTTGGGCTCCTTGCGCGCGGCCATCAGCGCTGCCTGAGGCCTTCGAACGCGATCGACAGGAGCTCGCGCACGACCACGCGCGGCTCGGGCGGCGAGGGCTCGTGCAGGAGCGCGAGCGCGACGCGCTCGACCATGCCGATGTGCGCGTAGGCGCAAATCATCGGATCGACGGTGCGGAAGATGCCGAGCTCGATGCCGACGCGGATGTTGTCGGCTTCGACGCGCGCCAGATCGCGGTAGAAGTCGCGCAAGAGGCGCTCGAGCTCGGGATCGAGGCTCATCGATTCGCGATAGGTCAGGCGCGCGAGCTTGTGGTGCTCGAGGAAGACGCGCACCATCTCGCGCGCGGCCTGCTCGCAGCGCGCGAAAAATTCGGCGGGCGTGTGGACCTCGTGCGCGACCGAAGCGCCGATGTCCTTGACGTGCTGCAAAAAGCTGCGGACGAGCTCGTAGTAGACCTCGCGCTTCTCGTCGAAATACAGGTAGAACGTGCCCTTGGCGACGCCGGCGGCGCGCGTGATGTCGTCGACGGTGGCGGCGTGATAGCCCTTCTGGCCGAAGACGTCGCGTGCGGCGGTGACCAGCTGCGAGCGGCGCTCATCGCGCAGGACCGGCGAGCGCTTCGGACGCACGGCCTTGGACGCGCGCGCGTCCTTCGCGGCGACGCGCTTGGAGGCGGCGACGGTCCGGCGCGGCATGGGCGCATGATAGCACGACGTTGACCGGCTGGTCAGTACGGTGCTAGACGGCGGTGTGGCCCGTCGGATCCGTCATCACGTCAATCCACTGCGCTCGCCGTTCTGGGCGCGCCCGACGGTGTCGTCGCTCGAGCTGCCGGCGGGCCGCGACGTCGAGGCCGAGCTCGGCTGCGCCGATGCGCGCTTTCTCTTCGAGCGGGCGCCGCACCATCCGGGCACCTATTTTCTCGGGCTCGAGATCCGCGAGCCGCTCGTCGACGAGGTCAACCAGAAGGCGGCAGCCGCCGGCCTGTCGAACCTGCGCGCGGTCTTCTGCAACATCAACGTCGATCTGCCGACGCTGGTGCCGGACGCGTCGTTGGCGCGCGTGTTCATCAACTTCCCCGATCCGTGGTTCAAGCGGCGCCATCAAAAGCGGCGGCTCATGAACGACGAGTTGGTCGCGGTGATCCACCGAAAGCTGCGCGCGGGC
>DASXOU010000051.1:0-2797 GCA_036494045.1 Polyangia bacterium
CAACAAGCTCGCCCGCGCCAACGCGTCCGCTCGCCCCAACATCGTCGCCGTGTTGCGCCACGCGCCGCGCACGAGCTGCCGCACCTCGAGCACCGCCAGCGGCGCCGTCAGCGCCAGCGCCAGCGCGATCACGAGCACCTGCTCCACCGTCCCGAGCACGTGATGCGTCAGCGTCATGATGACACAGCCGATCGCCGAGCCAGCCACGATCACGCACCACGCGAGCGCGAGCAGGCCGAACACGACCGCGCGCGGCCGCGCCCAACGCGCTTGCGACATCGGCGCCGGCGCCACCGTTTGCCCGGTGGTGCCGGAGGCCACGATCGTCCGCGCGCGGCCCACGTCGCCCGTCGGTGGCCGACCGGTTCCGGGCGCCGCATCGAGGCGCGTCGTTCCCCCCTCCGGCGCGTCGAACGGCGCCAGCGCCGCGTCGAGCTCGGCCATCGACGCGAAGCGCTTGTCAGGATCTTTGGCCATCGCGCGCTGAATGATGAGCTCGAGCGCGTCGGGCAGATCGCGCCGCAGCGTCTTGGGCCGCGCCGGCTCGTCCCAGATCACGCTGGTCAACGTGCGCCCCGCGTCTTCGCCGCTGAACGCGGGCCGCCCGGTCACGGCGCGATAGAGCATCGCGCCGAGCGCGTAGATGTCGCAGCGATGATCGATCGTCGAGCCGCCGCGCGCCTGTTCCGGCGCCATGTACGCCGGCGTGCCCAGCACCGCGCCGGTGCGCGTGAGCTTGTCCTCCTGCTCCACTTTGGCGATCCCGAAGTCGAGCAGCTTGGCGAAGTCGCTGCCGTCGGGCGATTTCACCAGCATCACGTTCTCGGGCTTCAGATCGCGATGCACGACGCCGGCGGCGTGCGCGGCGGAGAGCCCGCTCGCCACCTGCCGCGCGATGCGGGTGGCGCGCGCGATCGACAGCGCGCCGTCGCGATCGAGCAGCGTCCCCAGATCCTCGCCGTCGATGAGCTCGTATACGAGATAGGGCTGCCCGTCGCGCGTGGCGTTGACGTCGAACACCTGCGCCACGTGCGGGCTGGCGATCCTCGACGCCGCGATCGCCTCCCGGCGAAAGCGCGCCGGCGCGTCGCGATCGGCGGCGAACATCTGGTGCATGATCTTGATCGCGTAGCGCCGTCCGAGCCGCACGTGGCGCGCTTCGTAGACGCGGCCCATGCCGCCTTCGCCGAGGCGGCGCTGCACTTCGTAGGTGTCGCCGAGGATGGTGCCGATCAGCGGATCGGCAGGCGAGTCGCCGCGCGACAGCGGCGTCGCGTCGCGCGGGCAGACCGCGTAGTCCGCCGGGTAGAGCGCGCCGCACGACGGGCACGATCGCTGCCGCGTAGGCGTAGGATCGGCGGACGCCACCATTTCACTTCGGCTTCTTCTGCGCTCGTTCGGCCAGCTTGGCCTTGCCGATCGCTTTGGGCGCGATCATCGGGACGAGCAGGATCTCGATGCGACGATTCTTGGCGCGGCCCGCCGACGACTTGTTGCTGGCGACCGGATGGTACTCGCCGTAGCCCGACGCGACCAGGTGCTCGCCCGGCACCTTCGCCTGCTCCTGCAAAAAGCGCACGACGGTGGTCGCGCGCGCGGTCGACAATTCCCAATTGGTCGGAAACTGCGACGCGCGCTTCTCGCCGATCGGCGTCTGATCGGTGTGGCCTGAGACGAGGATCTGCCGATCGGCGACGTTGGCCAGGATCGACCCGACCTTCATGAGCACGGTCTCGCCGCGCTTGTTGATCGCCGATTCGCCCGAGTTGAACAGCACCTTGTCGACGAGGCCGACGCGCAGTTTCCCGCCGTCCTCGGTGAGCGACACGTCACCCGACGACAGTTCCGCCTTCAGCTTGTCTTGCAGCTGCGTCTCGGTCGCCTTGAGCTTGGTCAGCTCCTCGTCCTTCGACGCCACGTCCTTCGACAGCGACTCCTTGGCCGCCGCCAGCGCCGCGCGCTCGTTCTCGGCGGTCTCGAGCTTCGCCGTCAGATCCTTCACGCGCGCTTCGGCGTTGACCATGCGCGGCCGTACGTCGTCGAGATCGCGCTGCACCGTCGACGTCTTCTCGCGCTGCCCGAGCATGAAGAAGACGGCGCCGCCCGCCGCGAGCATCGACAACAGCGTGACCACCCACGGCGCCTTCGAGCTCGAAGATCGCCGCGGCGCCAGACTGTACTCCGGTATCTCACCGTCGAGCTGTGATTTCATGTTGGCCCGCCGTAATCGTAGCAGCTTTTATCAGTGCGTGCTGGCGTCGAGGAGCGTGAGCGTGCCGTTCTCGACCTTGTCGCTCACGATGTCGAAGGTGTCACAGCCCGACGCGAGCGTGTTGCCGTTTGTGTCGTGCGACTCGCCGCAGATCATCGCCGAGCCGGCGTCGCCGGCGTCGAAGACGAAGCCGACGGTGCTGTTGCGCGGCAGATCGTCCTCGCTGACGACGTAGGGGCCGAAGCGGCGCGCCGTCGACGAGGTGGCGCCGCTCAGCGCCACCGACTGCACGTTGGTGTGATCGAAGTGCAGCGAAAGGACGAGGCCGGTGGTCGCGTCGAGCCCGCCGCTGCCGTCGTTGGCGGCGCCGGCGGCGCAACCGGCGAGCGCGAGCGCGGTGACGGCCACGAGCACGGCGGCGCGCATCAATGGCTCCTCGTGTCGAAGGTTCCGGCGCTGCCGAGCGACGGCGCCGCCGGCAGCGCGCTGTTGCCGCCGCCCGCGGTGCCGAGGCCGACGCCGAGCCCGACGCTGACGGCGACGACGGCGACGCCGATGGCCACGCCGGTCCACAGCTTCCAGTGT
>DASXOU010000052.1:0-3042 GCA_036494045.1 Polyangia bacterium
CTCGTCGCCATCGACAAACCGGCCGGCGTGCCGACGCATCCGCTGCGCGCCGGCGAGCGCGACACCTTGGCCAACGCGCTGGTCGCGCGCCATCCCGAGTGCGCGCTCGTCGCCGACGACGCGCGCGAAGGCGGCTTCTCGCACCGGCTCGACATCGAAACCAGCGGCGTCGTGCTGGCGGCGCGCACGCGCGCGGCCTGGCAGTCGCTGCGCCGCGCGTTCGGCGACGGCGCCGTCGACAAGGAATACCTCGCGCTCGTCACCGGTGCGCCGCCGCCGTCGGGCACGATCGACCTGCCGCTGGTGCACGCCGGCCGCCGCGTGCGCGTGGCCGGCGACCGCGATCTCGACGCGCTCGCCGCCGCCACCGACTTCGAGACGCTGGCGCGTGGCGACGGCGTCGCGTTGGTGCGCGCGCGCTCGTCGTCGGGCCGCATGCATCAGATCCGCGTTCACCTCGCGTTTGCCGGCCATCCACTCGTGGGCGACGCGCTCTACGGCGGGCCGTCGCCGGCGCCGGGCACGCGCGGCCACTTCCTTCACGCCGCTGCAGTCACCTTCCCGCATCCGTCGACGGGCGCGCGCACGCGCATCGAATCGCCGCTGCCGGCCGATCGCGCCGCCGCGCTCGTCGATCTGGTCGGCTGGCCCCACCCGCGCGTCTGACGAGACGGGTCTGGCGACTCCAGCGCCGGCTCAAATTGGCCAAACCATTGGACCGCGTTGTGGGCCCGTGGGCTGCAATGTAGGTGGTGTGGGAGGGGTCGATGCTGCGCTACGGTCGCTTCCGCGTGCTCCTGGATACGGTCCCTGAAGGCGTGCTGGTGACGATCCACGACCACGAAGGCTTCGTCTGCGAAGTGGTCGACACCGACGCCCAGTCGGCGGTGCTGGCGGCGCTCGAAGCCGCCACCGCCGGGGACGACGACGATCCCGACGGCTTCGACTCCGCCAATTAATGGTTTAACCAATCAGTCGAGCGCGGCGAGATCGGATTCGATCAAGAGGAACAGCGTGCGGCACAACGTGAGCAACTGCTCGGGCTGCTCGTAGCGGCGCATCCACTCACCGACGGTGCGCTTGCCGTCGAGCCGCTGCCACAGCTCACGCGGTCCGGCGCCGACGCGGAAGTGCTCGGGCGTCGGACGCTGCCGCTCGACGCGGCGCACGCGCTTCGACGCCAGCCGATCGAGGCGCATGCGCACCGGCTCCATCGGCAAGCCGGCGACGCCGGCGCCGAGGATCTCGAAGGCGTCGAGCCCGAGCGGGAAGGCTTCGCGCTTGTTCATGCGGCCGCGGTAATAACGATAGCTGCCCGATTGCCACGCGAAGACGTCGATGATCTTGTCGCGCACCTGGCGCGTGAGGTGGCGAAAGACCTCGAGCGGGCGCAACAGGCTGAGCCCGACCAGCGTGTCGCCGAGCTTGCCCTGAAAGCGCGGCAAGATGGCCAGCGCCATCGACAGCTCGCCGGCGGAGATGACGCCGCGCGCGACCAGGTATTCGCCGAAGCGCTCGGCCGGCACGTTCGACGACACGAACTCGGGCGCGCCGTCGACGAGGAAGATCTCCTTGGACACGTTGCCGCGCTCGACGACGAGCTGCCCGGTCTCACGATCCGTGGCGAGCCGCGCGAACAGCCGCACCGGCGAGACGTCGGCGAGATCGCCCTTCAGATCGGCGGGCTCGGCGTCCTCGACGGGCGTGCGTCCGGCCTCTTCGATCGTGATCTTGGGCGCCGAGGCGTCTTCGATGAACGGGCCGGTCTCTTCGATCTCGAGAGCGCGCGCGACCATCGCCGGCTGCTTCGACGCCGCCTTGAGCGCCTGTCGATTGCGCTCGGCCTCGGCCTGCTTGGCGCGCGTGTCTTCGCCGACGAGGATGAGCCCCGAGTCCTCGTGATCGCGCTCGCGCTGCGCCGCCGGCGTCGACGGCGTGGCGCGGTCGCGCAGCGAATCGAGGAAGACGCCGAGGTCGCCGGCGGTGACGCGCTGCCGCGATTCGAAGAGGAACTCGTGCAACGTGTCGCGCAGCGCGCCCGCCGTCGGATAGCGCACCTCGAGATCGCGGGCGAGGATGCGATCGAGGATCTTGCGCAACGCGGGTGGAATGTCGCCGCCGTAGCGGTTCAAGCGATCGAGCCGCGCGTCGCGCACCATGAGGAGCACGTCGAGATCGTTGGGCGCGGTGAAGAGGCGCCGGCCCATGAGCATCTCGGAGAGCACGATGCCGACGGCGAACAGATCGGCGCGCCCGTCGATCTCGCCGCCGACGACCTGCTCCGGCGCCATGTAGCCGTACTTGCCCTTGAGCGTGCCGGCTTGCGTCTTCGATTGCCGCTGCTTCTCGGTCGCGCGCGCGATGCCGAAGTCGCCGAGCTTGACGTCGCCGCGCCGCGAGATGAACACGTTCGACGGCGACACGTCGCGGTGCACAATCCCGAGCGGCTGTCCGTCGGGGCCGCGCTGCGAGTGCGAGTAGTCGAGCGCATCGAGCACTTCGCAGGCGATGTGTACCGCCAGGCGAACCGGCAGCCGCTGCCGTCGGTGCGCGCAGGCGCGCAAGAGGCCGAGCGCGTCCATGCCGTCGACGTACTCGAGCGCGATGTAGTACTGGCCGTCGACTTCGCCGAACTCGAAGACTTGGACGATCTTCGGATGCTGCAGCGCGCACTGCAGCTTGGCCTCGTCGATGAACATGGCGAGGAACTCGGGATCGGCGGCCAGGTGCGGCAGGATGCGCTTGATGACCAGGATCTTTTCGAAACCGTGCGCTCCCGATTGGCGTGCACGGAAGATCTCGGCCATGCCGCCAACGGCGAGGCGCTCGAGAAGCTGATAGCGGCCGAACGTGCTAGGCACGAACGCAGGCGGAGACTCGGACGCCATCGCGCGACATCATATCACGCGCGCGCGTGGGAAAGATTGGTCAAACCATTTTAGGGAAGAACGAGGGGCGAGGTGCGAAGAAGCGGGTGCGAAGAAGGCTAGACGTTGCCGCCCGACTCGGGGTCGTGCGGCGGCGGCGCCATGCTCGCCGGCG
>DASXOU010000053.1:0-4788 GCA_036494045.1 Polyangia bacterium
CGGCGCCGGCACCGGCGGCAGCGGCAGCGGCTTCGGATTCGACGGCGTCGCCGTTTCGATCTTGGCGCCGTGCGGAATCAAGAGCCACGCCGCGCCACCGACGAGCGCCAGCGCCAGCACGCCGACGACCGCGTAGCGCGCGCCGTTGTTGCGCGCCGGCTCGAGGCCGGTCGCGGTCGCGCTCGGCGACGGCAGCTGCGCCGCGCCGACCGGCGTCGCGCCCGTCGCGGCCGCGCCCGTCGCCACCGCGCCGCTCGGCGTGCGCGCTTGCGGCCGTCCCGTCGTCGCGCTCGGCCGCGGCGTCGCCGCCGCCGGCCGCGGTCCCGTCGGCGTCGCCGCGTTCGGTCGCGGCGTCTTGATCTGCGCGTTCCACCCCGTCGGTGGCGCCGGCGGCGCCGTCACGATGCCCGACAGATCCGCCTTCGGCAGCGTCGCCGCCACCTTCTCGAGCTCGGCGGCGAACTCGGCCATCGACGGCACGCGCGCGTCCGGCTCCTTCTCGAGCGCGCGCAACACCAGCGCCTCCAGCGCCGGCGAGATCCCACGCTCGGGCGCCAGCTCCGTCGGCCGCACCGGCGTCGCACCGATGTGCTGGCTCAAGATCTCGACCGACGACTCGCCGCCGAACGGTACCGAGCCGGTCAAGAGCTCGTACAGCATCACGCCGAGCGCGTAGACGTCGGCGCGCGCATCGGCCGGCTTGCCCTTGGCCTGTTCGGGCGACATGTACAAGGGCGTGCCGAAGATCGCGCCCGTGCGCGTCAGGTTCGACGGCTCGTCGCCGCCGGTCATCTTGGCGATGCCGAAGTCGAGGATCTTGGCGACCACGCGCCCGCCCCTGCGCGCGAGGAACACGTTCTCCGGCTTCATGTCGCGGTGCACGATCCCTTTTTCGTGCGCGGCGCCGAGCCCGTGCGCGACCGCGATCATGACCGCCACCGCCTCTTCGACGGCGAGCGGCGCGCCGTCGCGGATGCGCTCGGCGAGCGACTGCCCGTCGAGAAACTCCATCGCCAGGTACACCTGCCCCGACGGCAGCGTGGCGAAGTCGTCGATCTCGACGATGTTCTCGTGGCCGATCGACGACGCCGCCCACGCCTCCTGCCGGAACCGTTGCAGCGACTGCGCCGAGCCGATGACCTCCGGCCGCAGCATCTTGATGGCGAAGCGCTTGTTGATGTTGAGGTGCTGCGCTTCGTAGACCTGCCCCATGCCGCCTTCGCCGAGCAGGCGCACGATGCGATAGCGATCGGCGAGCACTTGCCCGACCAGGCTCGTCTGCGCCGCCTCGACGAGCGCGGTGCCATCCTTGGCGCAGAACGCGCCCGTCGGAAACGTCTCTTTGCAGGTCGGGCAGTACATTATTTTGCGGAAGCAGGCGCGATTGTATCACTTACGGAACGCGTAGACCGCTTCGCCGAGGCACTGCAGCGCCACCAGCGCGCCGAAGCCGACGCGCCAGCGACGGGCCGACTTCGCCGTCGCCAGCCACGCGAACGGCAGCGCCACCGCGACGGCGAGGTAATACCAACGCAGCGTGTGCGCGTCGACCAGCTCCGCGTCGCACGCGAGCCACGCCAGATACGTGAGCGAAAAGATCATCCACGTCCACAGCGCGCCAGCGCTGGCATCGCGCCACGCGCGCACCACGAACGACCCGAGGCCAAACGCGAACGCGGGATGCAGCGGAATCGCATACCAACCGTAATGGTTGTACGGCAGGAGAAACGCGATGGTGATGGCGTAGCTGGCGGCGAACAGGCCCATCTCGAGGTTGCGGCCGTCGCGCAGATCGAAAAGGAGCGTCATGAAGCCGAGGATGAACGGCAGCTCCATGATCGCTTTGTCGGCCACACGCGACGACGCGAACACCAGCGACTCGAGGGCGCCGAAGTTTTCGAAGCGCGACGCTTGATCCTCCTGCACGGCGCGGAACAGCGCCCAGTCGTAATGCGCGCCGTAGGCCGCGTACGCGGCAAGACCGCAGGCGCCGCCGATGCAGACGACGACCGCGAGCCGACGATCGCGCCGCACGATCGCGGCCGTGAAGTAAAAGAGCACGAACGCGAGGCCGGCGACCTTGCTGAGCGGCAGCAGCGCCGCCGCCACGCCGACGGCGACGAGCCAGGCGCGCCGCCGCCCGACCGTGGGCGCGTCGCCGTACCGTTGCAACGCGTACCAACCGGCGAGCGCGAGCGCGAGCACGAGCTCCTCGGCCATCACCAGGCGCGCGCTCCACACCGCCGTCGGCGCCACCGCGAAGAAGGCGATCGCGACCAGCGCGTGCGTTTCGTCGGCGAGGCGGCGCGCGACCAAGAAGAGCAGAAAGAACGTCGCCGCGAAGAGCGGCACGTTCGACAGCCGCATCACGCCGGTCGCGACGCCGAAGATGTCGTGCGTCCCGGCCGCGTGCATGAACGCGCCCACATACAATGGATACAGCGGTGGGTGATCGAACCACGGCTCGACCAGCCGATACTGGTCGCCCCGCCACACGGTCACCGACACGTCGCCGTACGCCGGCATCCACGACCACGAGCGCGGCTCGCCGTCGCTGAGGAGCGTCATGCCGCACCAGGTCCACGCATATTCGTCGGACATGCGGTGCGGATACGCGGCCAGCCGATGCACGCGCAGGCCGAGCCCGACGAGGAAGATCGCCACCACCAGCGCCCGTATTCTCAAGCGTGGAGTCATGACTTCGCTGATGGTCCTACTCACGCTGGCCGGCGCGCTCCCTGATCGCGGGATCTTTCCCGAGCTTGCCGCGCGCGTCAATCTCGAGGCGCCGCGCGCGTTCGATCGCGCGCACGCGTGGCTGCGGGTCGATCATCCGCGCAAGCTGGTCACGCTCTACGAGGGCGACGATCCGATCGCGCTCTACGTGGAAGGCGCCGCCGACGTGCCGACGGGATTGCGCGTGGTTGCCGGCGCGCCGCCGCGCGACGAGGATCGCGACGGCGACGGCATCGTCGATCGGCTCGACGTCCTCATCGGCGCCAAGAAGCTCCTGTACAACGGCGCGCGTTACATCGAGCGCTACGTCTCGATCGCTTATCCCGGCGGCGACGTGCCGCGCACCGAAGGCGTGTGCAGCGACACCGTGATCCGCGCGCTGCGCAACGCCGGGCTCGATCTGCAGCGCGAGGTGCACGAGGACATCTTGCGCGCGCCGGCGGCGTATCCGATGGTCGAGAAGGTCGACGCCAGCATCAACCATCGGCGCGTGCGCACGCTTCTACCGTGGTTCGTGCGCCACTGGGCGACGCTGCCGGCGGGCGCCAGGTTCCTGCCCGGCGACGTCGTCTTCTTCGACACGTTTCCCGCGCGCGAGGGGCCCGATCATCTCGGCGTCGTCTCCGATACCGTCGGCGCGACCGGTAAGCCACTCGTCATCAACAATTGGACCGACGGCGCCACCGACGCCGAGATGGACCTGTTGTCGTGGGTGCCGGTGACGCATCATTTCCGCTGGACGAGCGGCGGCAAATCCCACTCGCGCTGACGCTTGTCGTATTGGTCGCTCGGCAATTGCACGAGGATCGTCTTGCGATCGACCCACAGGAGCAGCGCGCGCAAGTCCTCGAGCGCCATCGCCGTGCAGCCCACCGTCGGCGAATTCGCGCCGCGCCACACGTGCAGGAAAATGCAACTGCCGTTGCCGGGCCTACGCTCGGGGTTGTGCCGCACGAAGATGGTGAAGCGATAGAGCTCGTCGTCGCGATGCATCTTCTCATACGGCTTCGCTTCTTCGCCCCGCGATTCGTCCGCACGACCTTCGATCACGCGATTGTACTCACGGTCGTCCGGATCGTCGTCGCAGACGAGATGATCTGCCCAGCGATAGCGCAGCTTGAGCCCGCGCGGCGGCTTCTCGTCGTAACCGGTCACGTCGCCGAGCGCGAAGCGCCCTGCAGGCGACGACAGATCGCCTTCGCGCTTCGCCTCCGCCCACCACAGGCCCTTCCTGCCGACGACGACGGGCACGACCGCGCCGACCTGCCGCCACGATTTTCCCGCGCGCTCCCATCGTCGCAGCTCGCCCGTCGTCGCCTCCCAATCGGCCGTCACGACCGTGATCATCTTTCGCGCTGGCGCCTCGGCGAACGCGTTTGGCGCCAGCGCCGCGAGCAGCAGCGCTTGCAGTACGACCCGCATCCTACGAACATAGCGCATGCGATCGCTCCTCCTCGCATTCGCCGTTTTCGCGGGCTGCTCGTCCCCCTGCGGCGGCGGCACGTCGCAGTCGTCGTGGACGCTCACCAACGGCGCCGTCACCGTCGAGATCACCGGGGCACCCTACGGCTTCACCGTCAAGGACGCCACCGGCCGCAGCGTCCTTACCACCAGCGGCGCCGGCAACGCCGACGGCTACGGCTCGATCGGCTGGACCAGCGGCAAAATCTTCCTCGATGACATCGTCGACCCCGGCTACTACTCGTTCGACACCGCGCTCGATCCCTGGCGCGACTCCTTGCGCGTCACCGCCGCCACCGTCACGCCCACCGAAGTCGACCTCGTCCTCGACGGCGGCAACGCCGGCTGCGTCACCGTCACGCACACGCTCCGCGGCAGCGCGCTGCGCGTCGAAGCCCGCGTCGATCACGCCAAGCTGCCGGCGCGCGCCTGGGAAGCCGCGTTCGCCACGCCCGCCGACGAAGCCTTCCTCGGATTCGGCGAGCGCTACGACCAGGTCGATCAGCGCGGCCAATCGCTCTACTCGTGGCCCGAAGAGGGCGGCCTCGCCAAGGGCGAAGCGACGGCGACGTCGGCGACCAACCCGTGGCC